>JBDRLK010000120.1:0-16051 GCA_043813155.1 Pseudomonadota bacterium
CGGTCAGCTGGACGGAGCCTCGGGCGAGGGTGTTTGTCCTTGAGAACCGCCAGTTGCTGACGCAGGGCTGCGTTCTCGATAACAATATCTGAGCGATCCCTCAATGCAGCTCGGACGATGCTGAGAACAAACTTGAATATCATTTGTATCATGGGGCTGAAAGTTCAATATATGCTGATCAAAGTCAAGCCCGATGTGGCCCGGATCAGAAAAATGCCTGTTTTCCCGTGGCGGACGCAGTTTTGTCGAAGGACAGGGCTCCAAGATTATCCACTGCAAAATATTTCACTTGAATTGCTGTTAATGGCTAATGTCCCGTGGTACCCTTGTTCAAATGCAAAATTACGGGAGGCTGAAGCCTCCCCAACCCGCAAGGGGAGCAGACGGGAGGCTGAAGCCTCCCCTGCCGCATAGCGGAGAAAACAAACTGAAAAATCGGGAGGCAATCATGGATGCAAGAGGAAACCCCATGGGCTTCGGGCTGCGGATTATGGCAGCCGGCGCAGCGGCCGTGCTGGTCGTGTTCGCGCTGGGCGCCGACGCGCAGAAGAAAAAGGGCGGTCAGGACGAAGAAATGTACGCCAACATGCCCGACGATGAGCGGCCCAAGCCGCCGAAGCCGGGCGGATGGGCCGGCGACTTCGTATCTCTCGTGGAATGGGTCATCCAGACACAGGACCTCGTGCCGCGCAAGAAGGACGACAAGGCGCCATGGTACGGGCTGGATTCCATGAAACTGACAGGCTCGGTGGACGACAACACCCTGCAGTTTACCATCAAGGGCAACCTTGTTTCGAAAAAGCCCATGCGCGTGCAGCTCTTCGGGCCCGTGGACCGGGTCATGCTCAGCAACGTGACGATCAACGATGACCCCGCCGTCGTCGGGTTTGACTCGAACGAGCATTACTTCGTTCTCACGGATGAAGAGAGCTTCACGATCGAGGGCGACATGGCCCTGAAAGGCGACCTGAGCTTCACCATCCCCGGCCCCCTCAACCTCTTCACCGCGTCGCTCGACGACGGGCGCGTGGTGGAGGGCGACATGCTCTCGGGTCTGAACTACACAACGGTCCACCTCGAAGCCGGCAAGGCCGCAGAGCAGCCCGAGGAGGAGCTTCCCCCGATCTTCCAGGTGTCGCGCGCCCTTCGCATCCAGAAGGAAATCGCTTTCGAGTACACGGTCACGGTGCGCAGCGGGACCGAGGTCTCCAGCGTCACGCTCCCGCTGGCTCACATGGAAATCGTTCTCGACGTGCCGGGCCACAAGGGGTGGAAGCAGGAAAACAACGAGCTCATCGTCCCCACCTCCGGCCGCCAGGTCGAGTTCACGGTGTACGGAAGGATGCCTGAGTTGGGCGCGTTCTCGCCCGACCCCCGCTCGAGCTACGAGTGGTGGCTCATCGAGTCCGACTCGGAACACCGCGTCGAGGTCGTCACGGGCGCCAAGCAGGTGGACTCCGTCGAGTCTCCCATCGCGCGCCAGCTCGAATCGGCCAGGCTCTTCCTGGTCATGAAGGGACAGGAACTGGACGTGTCGGTCAAGGAGCTTGCCTCCATGGAGGCGCTCGCCGTTGTCGTATCGTCGCAGTCCCGAAGCATCGTCTGGACAAAAGAGGGCGACCTCGTGGCCGAGGACTATTTTTCGTACGAGAACAACGGCATCGACTACCTGGCCGTGAAAACCGCGGGCAAGCCCATGTACCTTGAAATCGACGGCGAGCCCCAGAAGATACTGTCGGACGATGAAGAGAAAAAGGACAGGATACTCGTGCCGCTGCGCAAGGGCACACACAGCGTGAGAATACAGAGCGTCAACAAGTCCGACCCGTCCCTGTTCGGCGGAAGCCTCGCCGTGCCCGTGGCCGCGCACGCGCTCACGGCAAGCCAGGCCTCGGTCATGCTGGGCATGCACTCGCGCATCATCCCCCTGTGGTTTTCCGGAGGTGAAGGGGTCCAGAGCCCTATCCGGGGCTGGGACATCGTGTTCATGGTGATCGCCCTGTTCATGGGGCTTCTGCTTTTCCCGGGCGGCCGCGCAAAGATTGCCGGGGTCATCACCATGGCCGGTATTTACTTCCTCAACGCGCCTCTTTTCGTCGCCCTCGTCGTCGTCACGATCGCCATTGCCTTTGTCGTCCTGATCCTGCGCAAGTTTCACGCATGGAAACGCGTGCTCGCGTTCGGCATAGTCGCGGCCCTTCTCGTGGTGATTGCCGTTGTGCTTTCCATTTTCCTGGCCGTAGCCGGATCGTCGATGAAATATGAGAAACATGCGGCCATGGAAGACAAGGCCAGGTTCATGACCCAGATGGATTCCACATCCAATGTCTGGGTCGGGGAGGAGGAGGGCATGGGCCAGCGCGGCTCTGCCGTCCAGCAGAAAATCAACCAGCAGATCGCGATCGGCAACGTGCCCTACGCCGAGCTGGCCTCGGTCAAGGGCGTCACGCCCGTGGCCCTGCCCACGCCGAGCTATGACAGGTCCGTGAACGTGAGCCGCGAGCTCGTGACAAAGGACCGGCCCCTGGCGCCCACGCTGCTTTACGTGACGCGAAATGCCCTGTGGCCCCTGCTGGTTATCTGGATCCTGTGCCTGGCGCTTTCCGGCATCCAGATGTGGCCGAGAACCAGGAAGGTGTGGGGCCGCATTGTCGAGTTCTGGAACAAGCCCGGCGAAAAGCCGCCCGAGAAGAAGGCTGCTTCAACGTTCCAGAAGTAATTTATCGGCGGCCCTTCAACACTGCATACGATAAAACCCCCAGACAGGCGCCCAGGCCCGTGCCCGTCGCGTAGGTGACAGGATCGTGCCATTGTACGAGCTTCATGAAACTTACGAGGGCAAACAATCCCAGGGTAAGGCCAAGCTCGACCGCCGCCCACCTGCGGTCCGCGGCCCCGACCAGCAGCCTGCGCGAGATGAAACAGGCAAAGAGCATGCAATGACCGCTGACGGGGACCAGCAGCGCTATCCTCAGGCAAGCAACAACCGCGAGCACGCCGATCTGGGCGCCCAGCTCGATCGTTTTGCGACTGAAGCCGAAAGACACGAAAAGAAAAACAAGGTCGGCCAGCAGGATTCCAAGCACGGGAAAGGCCGACACATTGTACCACAGCGGCACCATCTCCTGGAGCGGCATTGTTCCGCGCACCACCGGCATGGGCCCCCTGGACATAAGCCAGGCCGCACCCACGCCCGTCATGCCCAGCACGATGACCAGCCTGACGAGAGGGCTTTTGAACAGGCCGGCCCCGGGCTTCACGGTTGCCTGATCGTCAGAGGATGTCACTGCAAAGCGGTGTTATGATCGCGGTGTTGTTGGTCTCGTCGCATTCGTTGGAAACGCCCGTGCCCATGCCGTCGTCATCGACCCTTATCTCGATGGTGACGGGAGCTCCCCTTGCCTCGGAAGGCAGAGGCGTCCAGTCCACGCGGACCAGCTCGCTCGCTCCCGGAAGGAGCGTGCGCGATGTCAGGTCCACGCCGATCAGCGTTTCCGGGTCCGAGTCCGTCCAGAAGAAGGCAACAGGCACACCGGGCGGTACGCCTATGGCGCCGATGTTCGTCACGTTGGCCAGCAGGCCCATGGTGACCGGACAGGCCGACAAATCGGCGCGCGCGTTGCGCGGCGTGAGGTCGGGCGCGTTGAACACGCCTTCGAGCCGCGCGTTGACGCGATAGCTGTTCAGCGGAGAGCCGGCCGGGAAGAGCCAGCTCGACGGCTCGTGGGTCGGGACAGCGCCGTGAGTATTTTCGGCAGGCGGGCACACCCCGTCCTCGCCGTCGCAGACATTCGTAACGTGATAGCTGTGCTGGTTCCAGACGGCGCGTGTCTGCACCCAGTTGTCGTTGCTGTCCCGGTAGACCGCAACGCCGTTGTTCGGCTCGTAGCCCGGGTAGGCGTCGAAGCAGGCCTGGACATAGGGCGCGCAGGCGCTGGCCGTGCCGTAAAAGTTGTTTGCCACCACGATGAACTCGGCCTTGCCGTCGCTCGTGACGTCGGCCACGACCGGGTACTCGGTGCCCGTGCAGGACGTGTTCGGAACCTCGAATCGCACGGTCGTGCCCCCCATCCCGTCCCCCGGCCCGTCGTAAACGCGGGCGAAGCACTCGTCGCCGTAAATGACCTCGGCCTGGCCGTCGCCGTCGAAATCGAACACGCTCGAGCCCGTGAAGTTGGATGAAAAATCCCGCGACTCCATCTGCCACAGCTGCGCCAGAGCGTGGTCCGGCGCAGTCCCAACGTTGAACACGGTGAGCGAATTCGATCCCGCCACCGCTATCTCAGGCGTATCGTCCCCATCCACGTCCGCAATGGTTGGTGGCCCTCCCCTGCCCGGCACCGTGGCGCCGGCCGTGCTGTACAGGTTGCCCTGGTTGTCGAAAACGCGAATTGCGCCCTGCGAAACCACAACAACTTCCGGCACGCCGTCGGCATCGAAGTCAGCCACGGCAGGCCAGCCGTCGGACAGGCCGCGAGCGTCGGTGCCCGCAGCCCACGCCTCGGTCCCGTCGGCGTGCCAGGCCATGTTGCCTCCGATAATCTCCAGCCCTTCCTCTCCATCCAGGTCCGCGGCAATGGTGATGGGCCCGGACACGTTGCCCTCGGCGCCCGGCCTTTCCCAGAGGAGAAGGCCATTGTTGTCAAACACAGTATAGCCCACGAATACCTCTACGATGCCGTCCCCGTCCAGGTCGGCCACGGCAGGCCCGCCCACGCCTACAAACATGTCTACCGGCGTTCCGCCGCTCGTGCCGAAATCCGAAATGAGCTCGCCCGCCGCGGTATAGGCCGCGATCCCGTAGGCATTGCCCATCGAGCCCGAGCGCAGGGCGCCCGCGATAATGGTGAGCTCGCCGTCGCCGTCAAGGTCCGCCACGGCCGGCGAGGCCACGACGTTGACGCGCGTGGCTGTCGCGGAAGTGCACCACAGCTCGAGCGGATTGCCTTCGCAGTCGCCCACGCCGGACAGCGCGCAGAGAATCCCACCGTCGTTGTTGAATCCTCCGGGCAGGAACTCGGCGGCAGGAATAATGATGTCGCTCGCACCGTCACCGTCGAGGTCCGCCACCGCGGGTGTTGCGATGACCTGGCCGAAAGTCGGATCGGCGCTCGATCCGGTCCATCTCCAGAGCACCACGGGCTCGAACGAAGAGCCGGGCTCGTAGGTGCAGTCCACGTCCTCGGGCACAGGCATGCAGCGGCCGATCGTGGGGTCGCACTGGAAACCGGGCGGGCAGCGGCCCGTTACGCAGCTCTCGGAATCCGGGTCCATGCACACGTCGCCAGGGGTCATGCAAGCGCCCAGGTAGCAGACGTCGCCTTCCGCGCAGCACACGTCGCCGTCGCAGCGCTCGTTTTCACCGCAGTCGATCATGCACACGCCCTCCTCGCACACCCAGCCGTCCGGGCAGGGGTGATCGCCGTCGCAGCGCGTGCCGGAAGGGGATTCGTCGTAATCGGCCGTGTCGGCCGCGTCCATGTCGGTTGCGTCAATCAGGTCAGGCATGTCAAACCCGTCCGAGCCATCCCAGGCGTCGACGAAATCGGCCAGGTCGGTGCCTGCGTCCTCCTGCGTGCCGCTGTCGCACGAGCAGCCGGCGCAGAGGGCAAGCGCCATGAGACATGCCGTAACAAAAAGGATTTTTCTCATCATCAGCCTCGTTGGCGGGCCTGGAGCCCGCAGTACCATTATTCTTTTACTTCACGCCGTGAAGGCGAAAGCAGTGCGTGCTCACGGACGGCTTTCCGTGCACGGCCATGGCCATGGCCGTGCAGCCCCCGCGGCACACGTCGCCGTACACGCAGCCCGCGCAGGGCCCGCCCAGGCTGGACGGCGTGAACGCGCGGTTATAGGAAAAGCGATTTGAATCGTTCCAGATGCGCTCGAGCGGCTCCCGGCGCACGTTGCCCTCGATACAGGAGTCGGGAAGCGCGAGGCAGCCTTTTACCCCGCCGCTGCTCGTGATGCCGATGGCGCGAAGGCCGGCGAAGCATCCCAGCCAGCAGCGCGGCGGCGCTGACGGCGGCGTTCGCAGGACAGGGTCGTCCCTGGTCAGGTAGCCGATATTGTCCGTGATGAACGGGCGTAGGCCGCGGCGTTTCACGAGCCGGCCGACGAGGGCATACAGGTCAGCCATGCTTTCGGCCGCCAGGACAAGGTCGCTGCGGCCCTGGGCCCTTCCGGCCGGCAACGTGAGCTGGAGCTGCCAGCCCGTGGCGCCGGCTGATTCCAGCTCGGGCGCGAGCGTCTCGAGCACGGGCAGCGTGTCCGTGTTGACCTGCGATGTGACGCCGACCCTGACGCCCGCCCGGTCCAGGAGGCGGATCGCCTCGAGCGCCCGGCCATAGCTGCCGCTGACCTTTCTTTGAGCGTCGTGAACCTGCTCGGTGCCGTCCACGCTTACTGTTACCGAGACAAAGCCCGCGTCACGAACTTTCGTAACGGCCCTGTCATCGAGGCCCATGCCCGAGGTGATCATGTCGACCCACATGTCCCTTTGCGTGGCCGCCTTTCCGATCTCGGCCCAGTCCGGCCGCAGCAGGGGCTCGCCGCCTAGAAGAGAGAGGCGCTTGCAGCCCAGGTCCGCCAAGGCGTTGACCACGCCAAGCCACTCGGCCGTGTCCAGCTCGTCTTCTCTCGGTTTGCCGGCATCCGACCCGCAGGTGGCGCAGCGGCACGGGCAGGCGAGCGTCAGCTCCAGGCCTGCCACGTTCAGCTTCACGAGGTGCTTCATTCGAAGCGGACCCCGAGGTAGACGGGCATCATGCAGTTGTCGAGGAATTCTTCGAGATCGAATTCGCCGGCGGCTGCCGGGTCATCACAGGCCCTCCAGAGACAGTCATACAGATAGTGATGCACCTCATAGCAATCCTTGCAGGCGAACAGATCCCGCAGTCCGATGCGCCAGGACTCGTTCAACGCGTCGATGCACTCGAGGTAATAGGTAAGCTGAGCTTCGTCCTCCACGCATTCCACTATCATTTCCTCCAGTGTCCTGTCTCCGGGCACGCATTCCGGCTCCAGGTCCGGGTCCGGATCAGGGTCAGGGTCCGGGTCGATATCAGGATCCTGCGCTGCATCGGCTTCGTGAGCAACATCGCCGTCCGTCTCCCCGTCTCCCACCAGGTCGGAGGAATCATAGCAGCCTGTCGTAGCCGCGCCGCCCAGGATGAAAAGAAGGCCCATGGCCGGAATGGAAAGAGCTGAAGCAAGCCTGCGAAAGCGTCCGCGCTCGCCACCACGCCCGTCCAGGCAGGAGCGTATCTCTTCCAGCAGCGCGTGATGGCGCGTTGTGTCGAGAACCTCGTTGTCGATGATTTCTCCCCGCGCGGTGAGCCGCTTTTTCATGTCGGCCGAAAGGGTTTCGAGCAGCGTTTCCATACCCTTCCAGAACCCGTCGTCCCGCCTGCCGGCGACCAGCATGTCATGAAACGCGTCGAGCGTTTCCGCCGCGCTCGTCCAGGGTTTCACGTTCATGCGTCCCCGCGCGTTCATGAAGCAGCGCACGCGCTGCAGGGACGCGGGGACCAGGGTGGGCTTGTGTGCGGTCATGTTCGATCCTTTCGATTCGTGTTCACGGGAGGCTGAAGCCTCCCCTACCCAACAAAGAGAAACGGGAGGCTGAAGCCTCCCCTACCCAATGAGATGTTTTACATCTTAGCATACAGGAGAAAAATCCATAGGCAAACTATTTTGCGATTTCCCTCAGCCTGTGCAGGCAGTAGGGGTTCTCGTAGATCGTGCCCGTGACCCAGTAGGCCATGGACGTGCAGCCCGCCCTGCACAGGGCGCCGAACCTGCATTGGCCGCAGGCGCCCGAGAGCTCGAGGGGGTCGAACCGCGTGGAATAGGCAAACCTCTCCCCGTCCTTCCAGATCTCCTCGATGCTTTCCTCGTGAAGGTCCCCTGCGTCGAACTCGGCCGGCATGGCCGAGCAGCCGCGCACCGTGCCGTCATAGGTAATGGCCACGGAGCGGATGCCTGCCTGGCACCCGATCCAGAGGCCCTGGCCCGTTGTCCGCTTGCGCAGGATCGGCTCGCGATCCGTGTAGTAGCCTATGGTGTCGCTCGTGTCGATAAAAGGCTCTTTCCCGTCCGCGGCCGCGTTCACGATAGTGGCGGTCAGGTCCTCGAGATCCTCGGGCCTGATGACGTAGGGCACGTCGAGCTCCAGCACCCTTCCCGTGGGCACGCAGAGCTGGAGCTGCCAGCGCCGCACGCCGAGCTCGCCGAGAAACGAGCGCAGGGCCGGAAGCTGCGGAAGGTTGTGGCAGTTGACCTGCGTGATGACGACCGTGTCAATGTCCGGCGCGCGGCCGAGCGCCCGTTTCATCCCTTCCACGGCATCGTCCCAGGGCGTGGGGCCGGGGCGCGGCTTGGGGCGAAGGCGCGTTGCGTCGTGGACCTCGCGCAGGCCGTCGATGGACACACCGATGACGCCCACGCCCGCTTTCTGCGCGCGATCCAGCGCCTCTTGGTCGAGAAGCGTGCCGTTCGTTATGAGCGCGGCCTTCATGCCGAGCCCGGTGATCACCCCGCACAGCTCATCCCATCGCGGCAGCATGAGCGGCTCGCCCCCGGTCACGTCGACAAGCCTGCAGCCCAGCCGCGCAAGGCTTTGGGCAATGCGCACCATGGCATCGTAGTCGAGCTCGCGCGGCGAGCGTTTCCCGCAATGGTTCTCGCAGTGCACGCAGCGCAGGTTGCATGCCCCCGTGATCTCCCAGATGCATGTTTGAGGGATGCGCTCGATGCGCTCGAAGGGATGGCCTTTCACTCGAAACGCACTCCGAGGTACATCATAACGGCGCAGTTATTCAGAAAATCATCCAGGTCGAACTCCCCCTGGTTTCCCGGGTCGCCGCACCGCCACCCGAGGCAGTCGCGAAGGTAGCCCTGGATATCGTAGCAGTCTTCGCATTTAAAAAGCTCCTCCAGGCCGGTTCGCCAGGATTCGTGCAGCTCGTCGATGCATTCCTTGTAGTGGGCTGCCTCATCCTCGTACTCAATGCATGTCGTGATCATCTCGTCCAGGGTTTCAGCCACGGATTCGCAGGGCTCTTCTTCCGAAGTATCCACGGCAGGGTCCTCTGCCGGGTCTATTGCGGGATCAACGGCCGGGTCGGCCGCGGAATCATCGGACGTGTCGGGCGCAGCGTCCTCGGTGCTGCCGTCGCCATGCAGGCTCGTTGACTGGTCGCAGCCCACCGTGGCAACGCCGCCCAGGATGAAAAGAAGGCCCATGGCCGGTACGGACAGGGCTTGTGCAAGCCGCCGGAACCGGCCCCTGCCCGCCCTTCCGCCTCCCAGAGAGGAGCGGATCTCTGCAAGCAGCTCATGGTGAGTGGAAGAATCGAGGACTTCGTTGTCGATGATCTCGCCTCGTTTGTCGGCAAGCCTTTCTTTCATGTCGGCCGACAGGGTGCCAAGAAGCGATTCGAGCGCCTTCCAGAAATCTTCGTCCCGCCTCTTTGTGACAAGAAGGTCGTGGAAAGCATCCAGTGTCTCATGCGCGCCGGCCCAGGGTTTTACGTTCAATCCTGCGCGGCCGCTCATGAAACAGCGCACGCGCTGCAGCGAAGCCGGTATCAAGTTCGGTTTGTTCCTGCTCATCTCTTTGCCTCCCCGTAATGCCCATTTATAGCACAGCTCTCCGCAAAAGGAAGGGGCCGGGCCTTGAATATTGAATTTTCGGGGGTCCAGTTATGAAATTTTTTCATAGGAAAAGGGGTTGAAATGCAACATGCACGGTCTGACCCCCTCTACTTCGGCGGCTTGAATGTCTCGTCCGAGACTTCCGAATTGATGGAGACTTCCTTGATAACCGCGACCGCCGTGGTGGAGCCCGTGATGATCTGACTGATATGAGCGACGCGGATTCCGCTCACGTCCCTGTAATCCGATTCAATGACCGTGGTCACGCCCTGGCTCGTCTCGTAGCGCGAGCCCAGGAACTCGTGGTCTTCAGCGTCAATGTAAAATGTGATCGCCGCCAAGCCGGGAAGCTCGATCTTCACTGCATGGGCATCGCTGTCAACCACCCTCGTCTTTCCCAGGTATTCGAGCTTCGCGCCCGGCTCGGTAGCGGCCAGCAGCAGGGGAATCGGGTCGGATTTCATGGAGACGAGCAGATCCCTTTTCCTGGTCTCCGACAGCTTTTCCGCTTCCCCGTCCGTGACCTGCCATCCCTGCTGCCCGTCATACATCACGCTGCTGAGAATCTTTTCCCCGCTGTAGTAGTCCATTCGGGCCTTGTCGGGAATCTTCACCACGTTGTGCAGGTCCAGGTTGTGAGAGCCCTTGAGGCTCAGGCGCACCGACGCCGTCTTCACGCCCCGCAGTTTATCGAGCCCTCCCATCCTCCTGGCGCATTCCGCCACGAGCGCGGCGGGGTCCAGGTCCTCGGCCTTCACGGGCGGCTGGATGAAATGGTCGGCCCGTGCCTTCTCCTCCGTTTCGGCCTGTTTCTTTTTCGCCTGGGCCTCTTCAACGGCCTTTTCATGCCTTTGCTCCGATTTGTTCAGCGCCTCCTTACTGTCCACCTGCCCGGGCTCCTTCCCCGTCCCGGCCTTGCAGGCTCCCGCCGCCATAACCATGCATGTCAGGATAATGATTTGTCGCATGACACCTGCTCCCTTCATGTGCCTGTTCATCGACTGTAACAGGACATCCATTCTTGTCAAGCGGCCATTTTGCATCAAAGCCTTGCAGGCCGTTGCAACAGTCCCTATAAAGCATCCATTCATTTATTTTTTTTCTGAAAACAGGAGGACAGCCAGGATGACGGCAAGGAGCATGCGTTTACTGTTTTTCACGTTCGTTGCGATGATTTTTTCCCATGCCGCGCCGGGAGGCGAAAAACCGGATTACGTGACGGACAAGCCCGAGCTGCCTAAGGATGAGGATGCGAAGTACGGCTGGGACGGCATGCTCAAGGGATCGGGCAGTTTTGCGTTCACGCACTCGGACAGCATGGTGGGCATCAGGGACGGCATGAACATCAATCTCGGAATCGCCATGAACGGCGGCCTCGACTTTCTGAGCGAAAAAGGCCACATGTGGCAGAGCAAGCTCGACTGGCAGCTGAGCTACATTTACACCGACACTCTGGACAGTTTCACAAAGGGACTGGACAGCCTGGTCATCGACTCGGCCTACCTGTACCAGATCCCAAAGGCAAAGTACCTGGGACCGTTCGCCTCTCTCACGCTCAAGGCCACGCTCTTTCCCGGCTATGACATGAGCACCTCGGACACGGTCGTACGCTACCTCGACGCGGACGGCAACGAGGAGAAGACGGAGCTCGTCGAGGCCAAGGATAAGATCGACCTGACGCCGGGCTTTGCGCCGGCGACCCTGCGCGAGAGCGTGGGATTTTTCTTCGACGCCATGAAGATAAAGCCCATCAACATTCAGTTCCGCCTGGGCGTGGGCGCGTGGGAAACGTTTGTGAGCGACGGCTACTGCCTTGCGGACGACGGAAGCACGCCCGAGCTGGAGATCAAGGCCATGCAGGACTCGGTCCAGTTCGGCGCCGAGCTCAAGGCCATGCTCTCAGGCGTGCTCTATAAGGACATCATCAACTATGACTTCAAGCTGGGGCTCATGTACCCCTTTGTCCACAACGTGGACACGGACATGAGCGGCATGGATCTTTTCAACATTGAAATCGAGGCCAAGGTGGGGTTCCGGATCGCCAAGTGGCTTGCCATCGACTATGTTCTCAAGGCCTACCACGTCCCCTTCATCTACGACGGCTGGCAGGTGCAGAACGGGATTTTCCTGGTTGTCACGGTGGGTATTCTCGGAAAGAAGGGTTGATCCTGGCGGGCGCGCAGCACCAATGCGCAGGCTAAAGCCTGCGGCTACCGCTTCCGTGCCATGTTGTGAAGCCCGGGATTCAGGATCCCCGCAACGTCCCCGAACTTCGTGAGCCTGCACTTCTTCTTGGCCTTCATCAGCTTCGCGTGCCGGTCGTCGTCCACGAAAGCCACGATGCGCGCGATGGATGACTCGCCGTCCACGAACCTCCAGGGAAAGCAGGCGATGGTGCAGCGCTGGTTCAGCAGCAGGTCCATGTCGCCGCCGAGGCACTCGGCGTGAATGACGTGGTGGTTGAACATCTCCAGGTGCATGAGCTGGTATTTTGAGTCGTCGAAAACCTCCTCCAGGCCTTTCCCGTATTTTTTCCTGAAGTGCGCGTCGCACTCCTTTGCCTGCCTGGGCATCCACTCGCGGATCTTTGTGTTCATGGGGTGATCCGCGCTGCCGCAGTCAACGCCGATCCAGCGCAGCTTCTTCTTCTTGGCCCAGATCGCGAACTCCCGGTCCGGGCCCGGGTGCTTGATCATGTAGCGCACCTCGTCCGCCGCGGGCTGGTCCCAGCCATAGTGATGAAACCCGGTGTGGATGATCAGGATATCCCCCGTCTTCACCTCCGCCCTCTCTTCGACCATCTTCGAGGTGTAAATGTCGTAATCGCCGGCAGCGTCGGACAGGTCGACGATCACGCCCTCGTGCATCAGGTAATCGAAGTCCAGGCTCGCGATGTCCTTTCCCGGCGTGTAGAAGTGGATCTCGCCGTCCAGGTGCGTGCCCACGTGATTCGAATGCGAAACAAACTGGCCGTTCGCGCCGTTGGGGGCCAGTCTCTTGAAGTATTTGACCTCCAGCGGCTCGTACGTGGGCCAGGCAGGCGTTCCGATGCCCAGCGGCACGGTCAGGTCTATGGCTTTCATGGGTCTCTCCTTTCCAGTATCCATTATCATTGCGGGTAGGGGAGCCTTCAGGCTCCCATCCTGCGGGAGGCTAAAGCCTCCCCTACCCCCGTTAAGGCTATCCGTATTTTTCAATAAACGCTTTTGCGGCTTCTATAAAACAGTCCAGGGGCGGCTTGACAAGCCCGGCGCCCACCATGCCTATGCCGGGCTCCTTGTGGGCAATGCCCGTGTTGACAGCCGGCAGCACGCCCGTGCGCACGACCCGCAACAGGTCGATGCCCGTGGGCGTGCCCCTGAAATCAAGGGCAGGGATCTGGTACATGTCATTTTCACTGATCGTGATGTCGTACATCCTTCGCGTGGTGGCAATGGCGTCGGCCGGCGTCCCGCCAACGAACTTCACTATGGCCGGCGCCGCGGCCATGGCAAAGCCTCCGATGCCGATGGTTTCCGTGATCACCGAATCCCCGATGTCCGGGGCCGCATCCGCCGCGCTGAACCCGGGCAGGTAGAGGCCGTCCACCATGGGCGCCGGGGCCGTGAACCACGCGTCGCCCAGCCCGGACACGCGCAATCCGAAATCCGTGCCGTTGCGCGCCATGGCCACGATCACGCTGCTGGCCTCCACGCCGCGCGCCGCGTCGACCGTGCACTTGGCCGTGCCCATGGACAGGTTCAGGAAGAAATGATCGTTCCCGTGAATGAACTCCAGGACGCGCGCAATGTCATCTTTCGGGGCATCGATCCTCACGAGCGCGGACGCTATTTCCCTTATAAAGAGCGACGTGCCCGCGCGGTTGCGATTGTGGCCCTCGTCCCCCATCTGCAGCGCCTGGGAGAGCAGGAGCTTCATGTCGATCGGGCCTTTCAGCTCCAGGACTTTTGCCATCACCGGGGCAAGCACATCGCTCATCCACATGAGGCGCTCGATCACCTCGTCGGAAAACGCGCCGTAGCGAAGGACTTTTCCCAGCCCCTCGTTGAACGTGCAGTACGATCGATTCCCGAAAACCCGGTTTTCAAAGATGCACACGGGCATGGCCGGCGTCACGATGCCGGCCATGGGGCCGACCGTGTCGTGATGGTGGCATGGCTCGAACCTTATCCTGCCGGACGCGGCCAGCTTTTCCGCCTCCTCGCGGCCCGCTGCCATGCCCTCGTAAATCAGGCCGCCGATGACGCCGCCCCTGGTCGGCCCGGACATGCGCTCCCAGGTCACGGGAGGCCCGGAGTGGAGGATCATGTCCGGCTTCATGCCGGGAATCACGTCCATGGCCCTGCCCACGCCGACGAGCCTGGGCTTCGCCTTCAGGATGATGTCCACGACTTTGCGGTTCGCCTCGTCGATCCGCTCGCCGATCTTTTCCGTCAGCCGCTCCAGGTCCTCGACGAGCTGCATGTCGCCGCCCGCGGGCGGCTTCCAGTCCACCTGCACAACGCCGATTCCTTTTGCCCTGATGGGGTCGGCAAACTTTTCCAGGCCGATGTTCACGACCCGCAGGTCGCTGCCGAAGAGATTGAGTATTTCGTCGGTTTTCATGTTTTTTTCTAGCGGGGCTGAAGCCCCGCGCTACGCTTTCATGTTCTCCATGACGGCCAGGGCAAGCCCTGCCATCCGAGCGTTGCTCTGCGCTACTATGACGCCGATCTGCTCGAGCCTGGCGCGCTGGGCCGCATAGCCCTGGAAATCCAGCGGCGTCCCCACAACGGTCGCTATGATCGTGAGCTTCCCTCCCCGCTCCGACGACCTCTTCTTAGCCCGGGCCAGGACCGGCACCATGGCGCCGGCCGGGTCCATGTGGGACCCGTGGCCCAGCATGATGTCGAGCAGCATGATTGCTATCTCAGGATCGTCCAGTTCCGATTCGATCCTCTCGATCCTGCCTGTCGGGTCGATCATGGGATGGGGCCGGCCTGCAGTGAAAACATCGTCGCCAAGGTCGATGAGCGTGTGCCCCTCGCTCTTTGCCGGGTCCTTCAATCGCTTTGCCTTGTCGGGGTGAATATTGCTGCGCACGTTCTGCAGGCTTCTTGAAAGAATGAAGATCGTCTCGTCGCACAGCGTGCCGCCCGTGAAATAACCCCTGATATATTTCTGGTCCTCTGATTTGCCGCTGCTTTCCTCTGCGGCCAGCGCCACGTCTCTATCCAAGGGTTCGAGACCTGTAAAAGGTCCCCCCTCGAGCAAGCCAACTGCCATACCAGCCGCTTGCTCGAGGCTGTCCGCCATGGTGCTGCGGCCTATAAAATGCACGATGTACGGTTTGCCCGACGCTGCGAGCGCATCGAGGATCGTTCGGCTCACCTTTTCATCCGGCGGCTTGGACACCACCACAATGACCTTTGTCTCAGGGTCGTTTTTCAGCGCCTCCACGCCCTGCAGCATGGTCAGGCCGCCCACCTGCGCTGAGAGGTCCCTTCCACCCGTGCCGATGACCTGGCTCACGCCCTGCCCCAGCCTGTCGATCAGAACGGAAACTTCCTGCGTGCCCGTGCCCGACGCTCCCACGATCCCGATGCCCCCCCTTCGCACCTCGTTGGCAAAGCACAGAGGGACACCGTTAATAATGGCCGTTCCGCAGTCCGGGCCCATGACGAGAAGGCCTTTTTCCACGGCCATCTTCTTCAGCTCCACCTCCCTCTCAACCGGCACGTTATTGGAAAAGAGCATGACGTGCAGGCCGGCCTGCAGGGCTTTCCTTGCCTCGTACCAGGCATAATCTCCTGCAACGGATATGACGGCGAGATTCGCGTCCGGAGCGAGCTGCAGAGCCCCCTCCAGGCCGGGCGGCCTGTAGCCGTCCTCCCCTGCCCCGGTTTTCTTCGACGCGTGCAGGAGCTCGTCGATTTCGGCTTCGACATCGCCGAACCGGGAGTCGTCATCCGCCTTCATGGCAATGATGAGATCGTTGGCCGCGGCCGCCTCGAGCTCCTTGCCGAACCCGAGCCCGGCCAGCAGCTGCAGGTTCTGCGGCGTGGCCATGGCAACGACCACCTCCTGAAGCCCTTCCGCCCGCTTGACCCTGGAATTGACCTCCATGAGCAGAACGGAATCATAGTACGCGTCTTTTCGAATGATGACCCTGATCATTTTTTCGCCCTGTTGCAGGTCAAAACGTTATCGCACACCAAATCAAATTACAAGAACAAAAAGGATGCATTTTGAGCAGTTGCTTCAAGGGCGACTGAAGTCGCCCCTACCCCCGTCGGGTAGGGGAGGCTTTAGCCTCCCTGTCGGATTTCAATCCCACCCCTTTTTTCATTACAAGTTGCAAATTTATCGATCTCAAATATCATTGTCATTAAAGGGAAAGGATTTAAAATGAAAG
>JBDRLK010000121.1:0-4908 GCA_043813155.1 Pseudomonadota bacterium
GGCCCGCCTCCCCTGGCGCGTGTCTCTATGGGAAGATAGGCAACGTCGTACCCGGCCTTGAGGAACGCCACCATCATGGTCGTCGAGATGGAGAACCCGTCCGGATAAATATCGAAAAATTCCATGAAGACGCGTTTTCGAAACAGCCTGAAGCCCGAGTTGAAATCGGGCACCCTGCTCCCGCAGACCCGCGACGTGATGAGCCTGAGCATTTTCCTTCCCAGCGCCTTGACCACGGGTTCGGTGATCCGGCCGGTCCTCACGCCCACGGTCATGTCGCATGCGTCCACGAGCGGCAGGAACCTGGGAATATCCAGCGGATCGTGCTGGCCGTCGGAATCCATCATGATGATCCAGTCCGTGTCCGCGCTTTCGACGCCGGTCTTGATGGCCGCCCCGTATCCCCTGTTCACGGCGTGCCGGACGAGCGTGATTTCATCAAAGCCCTTCACGACACCGGCGCTGCCGTCCCCGGATCCGTCGTCGACCGCCAGTATGCTCACCTTCTCTTTCCTGCACACATCGACGAGTCCGGGCAGCATCCCCCTGAGGCCCGCCTCTTCGTTGAACACGGGAAGAATGACGGTCACCCGTCCGGTCCGGCCTGGTCTGTTCTTTTCGGGCTTCATGATGATTCAGGGCCTGTCTTAAAACCCACGTTATTAAATTTGCCGCCGTAAATCAAGTGGCAGCCTGCCACCCTGCGGACAGTAGGCCGGATCTGAAACTCCTTTAAAAAAGCCGTGTTGTGCCGTTGCGGCGGCGGCACGATTCCTGCTTTAGAGTCATGGCGCCGGCCGGCAGCTAAAAAAAGCCGTGCAATACAAAGGAGGAAAACAATGAAAAAACGAGCCATCCATCAAAGAAATCTTCGGCCCCTTGCCGCATTTTTATTCCTGGCCTCCCTCGTCCTGCTCCCGGGCATGACGTGGGCGGGAAAAAAGGCCGGCGGCGCTGCGGCCAAGGCAAAAAAGAAGGTTAAAATCGTGCAGATGGAAGAACCGGCCGAGAACGGGCACGGGGACGCCCAGCCTGCAACAGGCGTGGTCAACGTCAATACGGCCTCGCCCCCGGAGCTTTGCCTGCTTCCGGGGATAGGGCCAAAAAAGGCGCAGGCCATTATAAAAGCCCGTTCGAAAAAGCCCTTTCAAAGCGCGAAGGATCTTCTGCGGGTCAAGGGTATTGGAAGAAAATCGCTGAAAAAGCTTCTGGTCCATGTGGCGGTAAGCGGGGCGACAACGTTGAAGCAGAAGGTTTCGGCCCATTAGGGGGAAGGGCGGGATCAGTCCTCTTCGACGTCCCCGGGTTTTCTCCCGCACATGCCGCAGCGGCCGTTTTCGCCGATAATGCCGGTGCACAGGCCGTCGGCGCAGGGGACTCTCTCGTCGGGATCGAATGCCGCCCCTTCCTCCGCCGGGTCGTCCGGGTCCGCCGAAACATCCTCGTCTTCGGCATCTTCCTCCTCGCGCTCCTCGCGCGAAAACCCGCCGAAAGGCTCGCTTTCAGAAGAAGCCTTTTTTACCGGAGGCGGGCCTTCCCTCATGCGGCCGCAGATGCCGCAGCGGCCGCCTTCTCCCATGATGCCCGTGCACAGGTCATCAGGGCAGCATTCCCTGTCTTCCCAGTTTTGATCGTCCATGGATAACTCGCTTAAAGATTGCATCTACTATTACATTTTTTTTCAATTCTTGTCCATGCGCGCGAGCAATTCCGTGAGGGGGCGTGATTTTAGTAAACGCTCTACCATTTTTTTCAGTTCTATCGTACATTGCTGCTACCATGTCGCGGAGCGGACTGCGAAATCTTCTTACGGCCCTCGGCCCGGCGGGCGGCAGGTGCAGGGCTTTTTTCAGCCTCATCAGGAAGCACGTCGCTCTTTTCTGTTTCATTGTCATAATTTTCATCCATCTTGCCATTGCGCTCTGCGGCGTATCAATGGAATGGGTGTTTCATCATCACGGGTGGAACGGGGCGCGCCGCTCAATCAACGCGCGCAATTACCTGCGCTTCGGGTACATCGAGACGCGGCTCGCTCCCCTGGACAACCTGGGGCCGGCGAAAGGGGCGGACGGCAAGCCCAAGAAAATGTGGGCATACTGGCATCACCCGCCCGGCTTCGCGATCCTGCTTTCTTTTGCCTACGCAATCCTTGGGGAGTCGGAGACCGTTGCGCGGCTCCTTGCCGTTTCGCTGACCCTGGCTTCGTTCATCATGCTCATCACCATCTTCCGGCGGTCCTGGGGGGACGGCCCCACGCTCCTTGCCTGCGTTTTTCTCACCTTCCTGCCGATCTACGCGAGCTATATGAATTTCGTCAATTTCGAGCCCCTCGTCATCGCTTCCATGTTCGGAGTCATCTGTGTTTATGAAAGCTACAGGCGGAGCCGGAAGTGGTGGAAGCTAATGCTGCTGGGGCTGGTCGTTCTCGTGGGCGGCTTCAGCGACTTTCCCTTTTATCCCTTTCTCTTCTTTTTCTGGCTGATCCTGATCGCCGTTGAGTTTTCAGGGGGCATCCGGAACTGGAAGCTTCCCGTTATTTTCGTTCCCATCGTCCTGGTTGCCGGAGCGCTCGTCGTGCTGCAGTTCATCAGCATGCAGGATTCCTTCAAATCCTTTCTCAACCTGTTTAATGGAAGACGCAACTTGAGCGGCGATCAGCCGTACCTCATCGTTCTGGAGAAGTGGAAATACTATCTGCCTTTTTTCAACCCCGTGACCATTGTTTTCACCGCCTACTGGCTGCTCGACCTGGTCGTACGGGCGCTGCTTCGCAGGCTGAGAAGGGCCGACGGCTATATCCTTGCCCTGCTCCTGCCCGCGCTGACCTACTGGCTGCTCATTCCCCAGGGGGCAAAGATCCACGAGTACTGCGTGCTGTATTTTTCTCCGGCCCTGGCGCTGGCCGCGGGCGGCGGCCTGTGGCGATTCGCCGAGGCGGCGTCCTACAATTCCAGGCCGATAAAAATCGTTGTGGCGGTCCTGGTTGCGGGAGCTTTTGTCATGACCTCCGTGCCCATCATCTATGCCAAGAAGATCAGCCCGTCCTATGAATTCAAGACACCCCTTCATGAAATGGCCGAAGCGAAGAACTTCGATCTGCAGATGTCGTACAATGTCCTGGCGAGGTTCTTCAACGGGAAAATGAAGCCCGAGGAGACGCTTGCCCATTACGATGGATTCGATCTCAGGCCGGAATTCAAATATTATTTCGACCGCAAGTTCGTTCGCAAGAAAAACCGCCTCGACCTGATCAGGCTCGAGAAGCAAAAGGACTATCCCTTTGTTTTCATCAACCAGAGGTCCGTGTGGACGGATTTTCTGGCGTACCTGATTCAAAAGCATCGCTTCGTGTTCTATGACCACTACTACGGGTTCGATCTGCGGGGCAGGCTGAAGGGCGACACGGTGCTTGCCATGAAATTTCCCCAAAGCGGTCCCGTGGGCAGGTATCTTTATTCCCTCAACCATCCTTACTACACGATCGAGGAGGACAAGTGGCGCGGCCTGGACCTGGCCGTCAAGCTGCGAGACTCGAAGGCCGTGGAGGCCGCGGCAGCAGGAGTGAAAGGGCTGAAGCCGGGCTCTGCGGGCGCTGCGATCGCCGACTACAATTACCGCCTGATGCGCAATGAAAAGCCCGACCTGAAAAGCGTGACGGACCGCCTCGACCTCGTGCCGAAGGACAAAACGATTTTCGGCAAGGTTCTCGAATACATCGGAGCCGGGCTCGAGAAGGCGCAAGACGGCAGGACCGTGGTCCGGCTGGCGTTCATGGCCAGGCGCGGCCTGGATCACAATTTCGGCGTTGAGCTGTACGCCGACCCGCTGCACGAAGACAAGGAAGTGCAAAAAGCCCTGGGAAAGACAAAGATCGACATGAGATTCGTCATCCCCACCTCCATGTGGAAGAGCGGATACGTGTACTTCGCAGAAAGCCCTCTCCAGCTCTACCCCGGTCCCTATGAGCTGGCGTTCAAGGTCAGGCTGGTGGACACGTACCAGGTCATCAACAGCGCGAGCAACGAGAACGCCTTCAGCGCCGTATGCAAGGTTCCGCCGGGCGACCCTCTCGAGTCCCTGGCTCAGATCACGTCGCGCATCATGGAGATCGATGCCATGGGCCCCATGGATTCGAGCGAGGCAAGAAAGAGGATGTCCAGCCTGCCTGCGTACAAGGAGATGATCAGGAAGGACCTGGGGGAGGACCTGGTGCTGCATGCCTGCTCCATCGTTCCCGTGGAGAATAAAAAATGGCTCATCAGGCTTTACCTTCAGAACGTTTCCATGAGGGGAAGGACCCTCACGATCAAGATGGTCGGCATGGGCGGGGGAAAAGACAGGAAAGGGAGCTTCACTGAAGAAATCGAAATGGAAAAGCTCACCGGCGACAGGGGGCCAGGCCATTTCTTCTGGGTGGACAAGGTCATCGGCGATGATCCCGTGGGGGCGAAAATAGAGCTCAGGCTCGGATCAGAGACAGTTCCTTCTCCCCTTGAAAACGGCAGGGGAAAAGATGAAGTGAAGCTGAAAAAAGGAAACTTCGGCATAGACTTTCCCATGGTCTGGCTCAACTGGCCGATGGTATTTTAAGAAGAAGCCAGAAGTCAGAAGAAAGGACAGCTTCATGCGGACGTTTTTTTTCATAATCATCGCTGTGGTTCGACAAAACTACGTCCACGCCGAAAATACCGGCGTTTATCCGGTCACGGCCACATACGTATTGACTTGGATCTGGACATGGCGGACTCTCGTCGCCATGATCACAATATTATTCAGACTCATCATCGGTATCGTCCGAGCTGCATTGAGGGATCGCTCAGATATTGTTATCGAGAACGCAGCCCTGCGTCAGCAACTGGCGGTTCTCAAGGACAAACACCCTCGCCCGAGGCTCCGTCCAGCTGACCG
>JBDRLK010000122.1:0-8716 GCA_043813155.1 Pseudomonadota bacterium
TAAGGAAATCAAACAATTAAAGCCATCCCGTGCCCACTTGTGCGGGTAGGGGAGGCTTCAGCCTCCCGTTTCCTTGCCTGCGGGTAGGGGAGGCTTCAGCCTCCCGTTTCCTTGCCTGCGGGTAGGGGAGGCTTCAGCCTCCCGTGCGGGATGGCAGCAAGCGGTTTGAAAAAGGGCAAAGAAAACCTGAACTACGGGAGGAGACGAAGGAATGGGTAAGCCAAGGTTGAACCTCAAGGATCTGGTGGGGGAAGAAACAAAAGACTTCATGGAGATCATGCCGTTCCACACGATGCGCATGCTCGAAGGCGTCAGGGGGGCTGCGAAGGATGCGCTCGACAGGACATCGCTGGAGATCGACAGCTTTCAATCAGCGTGGGCAAGGACGCTGCTTATGTGCAGCCCGATGCTCGCCATGAATCCCTTTGTGGGAGGCATGCTGCGCGACGTGGACGGCGAGGACCTGTTCGATTACGTTGACCGGAAAAACAGGCAGATGAGCTCATTTCTCGCCCTGAGGGCCGGCGAATTCGACAAGGAGATTGAAAAGGAGTTCGGCTACCAGTTCGACGACGGCCGGTGGGTGAAGTTCGCGGAAACCCCGAGGGTCGAGCTGTGGATGGTCAGGGATTTCAGCGACCTGAAGGACCAGGTCCCGCTGATCATGATTCCGCCCATGATCCTCAACCCGGGCGTGCTGGCATGGGAAAAGGGAAAGAGTTTCGTGCACTATCTGTCCGAGAGAGAAATTCCGGTCGGCGTGATCATCAACAAGGACATCATGACCAATATCCCGGTGCAGGACATGACCATGGAAGAGCACATCATGGACGTGCGCCAGGTGTGCGCCGAGGCCGGAAGATTTTTCGGGGGCACGCAGGTCATCATGGGGGGCTACTGCCAGGGCGCGGAATGCTCGCTGCGGGCGCTCGCCACGGGCAAGCTCAAAGGCGTGGCGAGCTTCGGCCTGATCGGCGTGGGCCCAATCGATCCCACGGACGTGGGCACACTTTACGACAATTACCACAACCTCCCGGCCGCCATCACGCTCGACGACGCCTGCGTCACGCTGCCCAGCGGAAGGAAAGTGATCCACGGCGACAAGATGAAAGCCGTGATCGAGTACGGCAACCCCGAGGCGAACAACGCCTGGAGCCAGATGTTAAGGGAGCTTGCCATGTGCGAAAAAGGCAGCCCGTCGCCTTCCACGCTCAAGCTGTGGTACTGGCTCAACCGCCCAATCCACCTTCCCTACAGCGTCATACAGCTCACGAACCTGACCTACCAGCACCCCATCACGGACGGCGTGTACGGCTATGAGCTGTTCGGCGAGAAGCCGGACCTGAAGAAGCTGGGCGAGTACGGCATCAACTCCCTTTTCGTGGGTACGGCGGAAAATGACACGCTCGTAAGGGAGGAAGCGTCGATCTTCCTGGTCTCGCTTCTTCGCAGCATCATCGACGTTCACCCCTGCCAGTACAACAAGGGGCACCTGGGCATCGTGCGCGACTGCGTTACACCTGGCAGCGACGAGCCCCTGGACGGCTACAGCCACCGGGGACAGGAAGGCCCGGTCCTCTGGTACCGCAACAAGGTCAAACGCATCCCCCTCGACGCCTAGCCCCCCCATGGGTGTCATTGCGAGGCGACGATCCAGACAAAGCCGTGGCAATCTCGTCCCGTTCCACAGAACTTATACAACTATTACATCGTAATAGTTGACGTCTGCTTCCTGCTTCAGCGACACGTGGCTCGTAGACTGCCCCAACCTCGGTTGGGTCATTCCGCTGCCAGAGGTGTCTTCACAGGCTTTACTTCCCGCGATATGTGTAGCTCGAGGTTCATGGCCGCATTCAGGTCGCGATCGAGCCTGATGCCGCAGCCCTCGCATCGAAAACAGCGCTCGGACAACGCCAGGGTTTCCTTTTTCCACCCGCAGACCGAGCACCTCTTGGACGAAGGATAGAAGGCCGGGGCTTTCAACAATGTTGAGCCGTACCATGCGGTCTTGTATACCAGCATCCTGAAGAACTCGCCCCACCCGCTGTCGGCAATGGACCGGGACAGCCGGCGATTTCTTATCATTCCTTTCACGTGCAGGTCCTCGACAACAATCGCCTGCTTGGTTTTCGCAAGCTGCGTCGTGACCTTGTGAAGAAAGTCCCTGCGCCTATTGCGTATCTTTCTGTGCAACCGCGCTAGAGACAATGCCGATTTCTTCCTGTTTGCCGAGCCCTTGCGTTTGCGAGAATGCCGCCTGGACTTTCGCTTCAGAGCCTTCAATGCCTTTTCAAGGGGCCTGGGCGATTGGATTCTCGTGCCTTCGGATGTTACGGCAAAGCTCAGCAGGCCCACGTCCACGCCTACGGCCGGATCGGGCCCGGGCAGGCCGCGCAGCCGCTCTCGCTCGACCGTAAATGAAACAAACCATCGATCCGCTTCTCTGGTCAACGTGGCCGATAGCACGCGTCCTTTCACGGCCGTCTGCTCTTTTGTGCGCATGGGTCCGATGCGAGGAAGCGTTACGGATTTTCGATGCACACCGATGGATCCCGTCAGCCTGAACGCATCATGGATGCCCTTCCTCTTGAACCTGGGAAATCCAATATCCCGGCCCTGTTTCCTGCCCCTGTAGAAATTGCGGAAAGCACGGTCAAGGTCCCTCAGCGCCTCCTGGGGCGCGCACTTGGACACTTTGTACATCCAGTCAAGGGTTGTTCTTTTCAATGCATTGAGCTGCCTGTGCTGCTCCATGGCATTGCTCGATCTTCCCGATTCCCTGTATTCCCTGATACGGCGCCCCAGTCCCCAGTTATAGGCGAAACGGGCCGTGCCGGCGTGTCTTGCAAGCCGGGTCCGTTGCTTGTTGTTGGGTTTCAGCTCGTAGCGGTAGCTTTGCCTTATCAGCATAGTTGGATTTCGTTTAAGCCTTCTAAAAACCTCCATATTATAAAGCACAGAATGTGCCAATCTTGGCTCCTATGAAATCAGGTAGTTATGCGGCTGGGGGGTGGCGAAAATTGGCCATCTGCCTGGCAACTGCCACTTTTTTACTTTTTTGAATTGTCCCGCCTGGTTGAAGAGAGTGGCTGATTTCTCTCAGTAAGAAAAGTAAATGGCTGATAATATTTGTCTATATTTTCTTCAACTGTTGACCAGCCCCCATTAACCTAAATTTTACAAATATATCGAAATCATATACATTATTGAGAGTATCCCGGGACAGGGCGAGGGACAGTTGTGCAAGGCCGCCTTTCATATCTTCTTCTTTTTTGCATCATCGCAGCAGGGTTGTTTCTGCCCACTGCCGGTCTCTGCGATGATCCTCCCGTGGACTCGAACAATTTCGTGATAGACACCTATAACGGCCCGCAGCTCGGCTCCATCCGAACCGTGTCTCTTTCAGGCGCGTACACGGGCATTGCGGAGCAGGGACAGGGAATCATGTATAATCCCGCTTCAGTGGCACAGCGCGTCTGGTTTTCGAAAGACATGTTCGGGTACGACGCGGGCTACGCCTACCTGAAGCCCGGTTTGATCGCGGGCGATGACATTGATTTCGACAATGACGGGGATGAGTCTTTCAATTACGGCGATTTCCTGATCGGCGTTATTTTCGCCTCGCTGAGAATCAACAAGGCCGGCATAGGGGCCGACGTGAGGATCATGAAGTTCACGCTGGGAGGAAAGGACGGAATCGAGGAGAAGATGGATGTTCTTCTCGGCCATGCCGATCTCGCCTTTGGCTACAACCTTGCGCGCGGCTTGATCGTCCTGGGTGGCGGCCTGCGGCTGGGTTTCATGAGCGTTAATGTCAAGGGAATGGAACAGGGCAATGCGCTGACCTATCTTTCCATGGGGCCCATTGCCGGCATTCTGTTCAGGCTGAGGAATGTTCCTCTCAGAATAGGGCTCAGCGTCGGGTTCCCCCACAACTGGCTGCAGGGCCGTTGGACGGACGGCGTATCCGAATGCGTGAATGATAAAGGGGAACCGGTCAAAGCAATCTGCCAGGGGGGAGATTGCACCAACAGGAGGATTATCATACCGGACGCCATTGCCCATCCCTGGTCCATCAGGCTGGGCTTTGCCTACTATGTCGGCAAACAGAACTGGAACGAGGCCTGGAGCCTGGAGAAGAGAAAGTACCAGTACTCCAACAAGGTGATGACAAAGAAGGGAAAGTACAAGTGGTCCACGTGGGCGAGCCAGTACGATCTCGAGCGCGGCGATATCGACAGGCGCTTCCTGCTGATCGCCCTGGATGTCGAGGTCGTGGGCGGGCTCAGGGACGGTATCGGCATCGAGGGGTTTCTGGACCAGAAGTGGGAGCGCAGCGGCGAGACACCGACCGTGTCAATCCACCTGGGCGCCGAGACTGAGGTCTGGGCCGACTATCTCGTCCTGCGCTGGGGGGGCTATGCCGAGCCGTCCCGGTTCAAGAGAACGGACTACAGGATCCACGCCACCATGGGATTCGATTTAAAGATGTTTTCAATCTGCTGGGGCTCCTCGCGGCTCAACGTAAGGGGCAGCACCGTCTTCGACGTGGCCGAAGGCTACTTCAACGCCGGCTTCTCCGTCGGCTTCTGGAAATAAGTCCTCACTCCTGTCCTGTCATCGCCTGCGCCGCTAGCGTGGCGATACTTGCGGAAGAACACAGGTTTATTTGGAGTGTCATCCCGAAGGACACCGCAACACCTTTTTAAACGGGTCGCCTGAGCCAATAAGCCTTTTTGTACCAATGACACGTCAACGAAGGCGACAGCGAGCAGTTGAAAGCCGTGGCGATCTCAATAATCGATCCCCTCCTGACCCCAGGCAAAAAAGGCCCGGGCCATGGCCCGGGCCTTTCCGTGCCGGAGGTGGGAGTCGAACCCACATGGAGTTACCCCCACCGGATTTTGAATCCGGCGTGTATGCCAGTTCCACCACTCCGGCTTTGTAATAAATTCAACTACTTACGGCATCTTTGTCAAGGGCTGATTCGCATTTGGTGTCCATATGGTGTCCACCCAGGAACTCCAGGGCCTTCACCGTGTCCTTTAAATGCTCGGGGGAAAGGTGAGCATACCTCAAGGTCATGGAATATGTCTTGTGGCCCATGAGCTTCTGCACGGCCTGCAAGCTCTTCCCCGCCATCACGAGATGGCTGGCGAACGAATGGTGGAGCGTGTGAAAGTTCGCTCCCTTGATCCCGGCCCTTTTCATGGCCTGCTCGAATCCGATTCTCGGGTCTTTCAGGCGCTCGCCGCGATGGGTCACAAACACGTGTTCCGATGAGGAACCTTTCTTGAGTCTCTCCATGGTGGACCTGACAACGGCGTTCATGGGAATCTGTCTCCCTTCGCCGCTTTTCGATTCCCTCACGTAAATCAGGCCATTGCGGAAATCGATATCCGGCCAGGACAAGCGTAACAACTCGCTCTTTCTCATGCCTGTCATGAATGCCGCGGTGATGAACGGCTTTAGATGATCCGCGCTTTCATGGACAAGTCTTTCAAACTCTTCATGCGTAAGGTATCGCAGCCGCTGGTTGTTTTCCTTGAAGAACTTCACCTTGCTGACCGGGTTTGCATAAGCAAGTCCCCATGCGATGGCCATGGAAAAGATATGTCGAAGGCAAGCGAGTTCGAGGTTTGTCGTCCTCGGCGATACGACCTTTCTTCTTTCCGCCTTGTACTTCTCAACGAGAAACGGGCTTATTTCATTCAACGACTTTTCTCCGAAATGCTTCATCAGGTGCTGAATGCTCAGCGCGTCCCTTGACCACGAAAGCTCGTTGACCCTCGACCACTCAAGATATTTTTTGGACATCTCGTCAAACGTGATCGAAGGTGAACGCCGTACATCCAGAAACTTGCCCTCCGCGATCTCCACGAGCCGTATATTGAGCACCGTCTCGGCCAGCTTCTTGTTCGGCCCGATCTTCTCCCGTCGTCGCCGTCCGTCTATGCGGTAATCGATCCACCATGATTCCTGCTTCTTAAAAACGCCCATTGATCACCTCCTTTCTTTGGTTAAGGAGGCAGGCGTTCCAACTCATATTAACCGGCGCTAAGTTTTCAAAGACCTCGAGACCGCCGGAACTAGTTCTCCAGCGGTCTTTCTCTATAAGTCTTGTACCTGATTCCAGATTCATTTGTAAGTGCCTCATGTTAATTGATGACGATTTTAGACTTTCCCCTTGAGCCGACCATGGACCGTTCCCTTCGGCACCTTTAAAACAGCGGCTATCTGCCCGTAGGACAATCCCTCGGCGCGCAGCCGTCTGGCCTCCTCGACATCGACCTCCGTCTCTGGCCGTCCCGGCTGGCCCTTCCGCCTTGTGGTCACCATGCTCAACATCGCCCCGCGCCGCATTTCCACGACGGCCGTGACGACCTTCGTGAGCACGGCGGCATCGATGGTCGTATCGATCCCCTCCTGCCGGGATATAAGGCCGACGCCCAGCTCCATGAGCCTGCCGAGCACCTCTACCAGCTGGCCGGGCGCCCGCGCGAGGTCGCCGATGGTATTAACCACGATCAGCGCGATCTTCCGCTCAGCAGCCATCTGCAGCAGGCGGTCCAGCTGCGGGTGGCTCTGGGCATCATCGGAGTCGCGGTAGACTACAATCTGCTGGAAGCCCGGGCGTAAAAGTCTCCGTCGGCTGGGACGGCATAGAACGCCCCGGTCGGATCCGCCAGGGAGGCAAGCAACTTGACAGGCCGTAACAAGAGCGAACCAGTGAAGCCCCGAAATTCATCGCCCACCTGAAGCGGATGGTGGGAGCGTTGGGAGTGCCGAAACCGTTAGGAAAGGGTGAAGGCCAGCGTCATCGGTGAAGGAACTGAGCACAGGCAGCCGGTGGGCTCCCCGGGGTCAGAGAGGGCGGCATGTCAAGAAGGAGCGGCCAGTGAAAGTGCGGAACCACTCGCGGGTCGCCTAGGCGCTCCCGCACAGCGAAGGCAGCGCGTATAAGCCCAAAAAGCGAAGTCGCGCTGTGCCCACGAGTGGGGCGGATGGGGCCGATTAAGTGTTGATGGACCAGGACAGAATAACCTGGACCGGAGCGAGGGCCCCTGGGGTAGAGGGGTAGAAGCCCCTCGAACGGTGGTGCGTGCCCGAGCGACTGCCCGCGACACAGTGCGCGGAGAGAGTGATTCGCCATGGAGCGAACGAAGGACGGCGGCAAACCCGCTGGAGCGAAGGGTATGCCGGGAGCAGGCTTAACCGGAGCGAAGACGGGGAAGGCGCCGTCTGATAGGCCGGCCTTGAAGCCGTACCGGGGAAAACCCGCCGTACGGAATTTTAGGGGGGGCCATGGAAACGTCGGCATCATTCGAAGCCCGGTCCGCGCCATGGCTCTACCCGACTCGGCGATGTTGGAGGTTGACCTTTCTACAGAAAGGTCGCTCCCCCGGGAATGTTGCTACCAAACGATGGTCGCGCAGCCGAAGCGGGCCTGGATCTCCCAGACCTCGCCTTCGGTCAGGCGGCGGCAGGCGTCGCCGCAGAATTCGACCTGGGGGTGCTCGTCGGTGCTGGCGTCGGTCCAGCGCCAGCCGTTCTCGCAGAGCACGTCGTAGCCGATCACGTCGCCGTCGAAGTAGAAGTTCACCTCGTCGGGGTCGGCGGTGGCGTCGGGCTCGTCGATGTCGTAGATGCAGCTCATTATCGACGACACGATGGTTTCGAAGGCGGCCTGCAGCTCGCCCGGCTCGTCCGCGGGGAAGAAAGTGGTGAACCCGGTGCCGCCGTTGGCGGCGATGGCGTTCAGCTCGCGCTGCAGGTCGCCCGAGGTGTCGCCGAAGCCGATGGCGAAGCTCCTGATGTTGTGGGTCGTCACCAGATCGGCCGCGATCCGGTCGAGATCGCCGACGATGGTGTCCACCGACACGTCCTCGCCCTCGCAGGTGTCCTCGCCGTCGGAGACAATCACCAGGTAGCTCGACCCGTCACCCAGGTAGAAATCGCCCATCTCGGGCAGGCTCGAGTGGTCGGCGAGGTAGTAACGGAGCTGCTCGACCAGCGGGGTGCTGGGGAAGGTCCCCGGGATGAAGTCGTGGCTCATGTAGGTGATGATCGCCGGCCCGGAGACCACGGCCCGGTCCACGGGCACGATGGGCGGCAGGTCCACGTCGCAGCCCCGATTGCAGCGGGCCTCCAGGCCCATGCAGTACAACAAGTGAGCGCTCTCACAGACGGGATTCGGACAGCATTCGTCGTAGCAATCTTCGAAGTACTCGACCGCTCCGTCGGGGAAGGCGTCGAGGCCGAAGAAGAAGTCGCGGTTTCGCGGGTCCTCCAGCAGGTGGCGCAGCCCTTCGGTGGCCTCATCCCAGTGGCTTCCCCACGGCGGCCAGGGGAATGCCTCGCGCATGGACGACGACTCGTCCAGTAGGAGCATCACCCGGACCGGCTCCATGGAGATCTCGAAGTCCTGGGGGTCGCAGACTTCGTCCCCGTCGAAGTCCCAGTCCGGGTCGGCGTCCCCGTCCCCGTCGGCGTCCCCGTCGGCGTCCCCGTCGGCGTCCCCGTCGGTGTCCCCGTCCCCAACGCCAACGGCGTCGGCAACGGCGTCGGCGTCGGCAAAATCTTCGGCATCGTCCGCGTCCGCGGGAACGTCGTCCGCGTCCCGGGCGACGTCGGTCTCGTCATCAGTCACCACGTCGTGCTCGCCGTTGTTTCCGTTGCAGCCCCCTGCGGCGAGCCAGGCAAGACAGAACAGGAC
>JBDRLK010000123.1:0-6442 GCA_043813155.1 Pseudomonadota bacterium
CCAGAGGATGTTCTCCTCGGTGCGAAGCTTCCCGATGTTGAGCCTGTTGGAGTAGATGTACTGGATCTTGCCGAGCTCGCCCTGCGCAACGAGCGCTTTCAGCTTTATCACGGCCGGGTGATACTGGAGGATGTGCCCCACCATCAGGATCCTCTCCTTTTGCCCGGCAAGAGCGATGAGCTCCTCGCCCTCGGCCGCGGTCAGCGCGAGCGGCTTTTCGACCATCACGTCCTTGCCCGCCTCCAGCGCCTGCTTTACGAGATCGAAGTGCGTGGCGGCCGATGACGCGATGACAACGGCCCGCACGGCCGGGTCCCGCAGCACGTCATCCACGGATGTCGTATAGGCCGCATCCGGGTATGTCTTTCGCCTTTCCTCTAAAACGGCCTTGTCCATGTCGCAGGCCAGCCGCAGCGCGCCCAGCTCCACGAGGTTTCGCAGGATGTTCTTTCCCCAGTAGCCAAGGCCGATAAGGCCGATTGATGGCTCGTTGTCAGTCATTGTTTCTCCACTCTGCTCTACGTTAGGCCTGCCCTATCATGCTTCGGGAAGGGAGGCTGAAACGTATTGGCCCGGGTATTATGCAAGTGACGGCAAAAAAGTTTGAGATTGCCACGGCTTTGTCTGGATCGTCGCCTCGCAATGACACGTGTCAGGGAGATATTCATGCCTTCCCGTGGCTGCGGGAAACGGCTTCTTCCCCGGCGAAAAACCCCTTCTCGACGTGTCCATCCAAGAGGGCTCATCTTTCATTTCTCTGCCTCATCAGTTTCCCAAGCGCCAAATCCAGATCGTAGGTGCCCAGCTCCTTGATGAGCTCCTTTCTCTGTTTTTTCCTGATCAGCTCCCCGAGGCCTGCTTCAATGGCCTGCTTCCCGGTCTTCACTCCTGCCGCCTGGGTCGCTTCTTCGAGCAGCCTTTCGTCAATATCGAGCCTGAGTTTTCCCATTCAAAACCTTCAGGCATGTCAGGCCTTCAACCGTCAAACAGGAGTCTCCATCACGCTTGCATACGTTGCGAATAGCTCTTGATCGTCGAGACAATGTAGTCCAACTCGTCGTCCCGCAGCGAGGCAAAGAGCGGCAGGGCCACGGAGCAGCTGTCCGCGAACCAGGCCTGCTCGAAGCCCTGCGGCGTTAGATCGTACTTCTCAGCGTAATAGCCCAGCAGGTGAACCGCGTGCGTGCCCGGCCTGGTGGCGATCCCCTTTTTCTGAAGAAAGTCCATCAGCGCGTTGCGCATGCCCTTGAGCCGGACGACGTTGCGGGCCGTGATTGCCTCGGGCCGCATCAGGCACACGTAGGACTGGTACCCGTGGCTGCGGCTCTGCGGGCAGTGGGGCAGGGCCAGCCATTCCACGCCCTTGAGGGCCTCGTCGTACCTGGCCGCAAGCTCGGCGCGCCTCTCGAGAATCCGCACAGCCCTGTCCATCTGGGCCGAGCCGATGGCAGCCTGGATGTCCGTGAGCCTGAAGTTGAAGCCCACCCGCGGAAAATCCGGCATGAGCCACGGCTTGGGGCCGCTTCGCTGCTGCTCCTTCGACATGACTGCGCCGTGGTCCCTCAAGGACCTGAGCTTTTGGGCCAGCGCGTCATCGGCCGTGACGATCATGCCGCCCTCGCCGGTCGTGATGGCCTTTCGCGGGTGAAAGCTGAAGCACCCCGCCCGGCCGAAGTTGCCCACGCTCGCGCCGCCGTACCGCGCCCCGAACCCGCACGCCGCGTCCTCCACAACGATCAGATCGCGGCCGGCCGCGGCTGCCATGACAGGCTTCATGTCCGCGGGCAGGCCGAAGAGGTGCACGGGGATGACGGCCTTGGTGCTTTCCGTGATCAGCCCCTCGATCAGGGAAACGTCGATGTTGAACGTGCGAAGGTCGATGTCGCAGAAAACAGGCTTTGCCCCGAGGATCTCGACACAGTTGGCCGTGGCCACCCAGGTGAAGGCGGGCAGAATGACCTCGTCGCCCGGCCCGACGCCCAGCGCGGCCAGGCTCAGGTGCAGGGCCGACGTGCAGCTCGAGGTGGCAATGGCGTGCCTGGACCCGTTGAACGCCCGCCATTTTCGCTCGAACTCCTCCACGAACGGGCCCTGGGCCACCTGGCCCGAGGTGAGCGCCTTGCGCACGCTGTCGAGCTCCTCGTCCGTGAACTCGACCCTGGTAATGGGTATCTTTTTTTCGGCCATGCTTTCCGTGAAGCCTTCTCTTTCCATTGTCTCACAATGCCGCCGGGATTTCAACGTTTGTTGAAATGGCAATGCTTTGGATGTATAGTAGCGTGATGACAGGCTCCCCCGGTAGGGTAGGGGCGGCTTTAGCCGCCCGGGAGGCTGAAGCCTCCCCTACCCGACGGGCAGAGAGAACGGGAGGCTGAAGCCTCCCCTACCCGCCCGCCGGGGAGTAGAAAGATGACAGGAGAAGGAGAAATGAACGTAATCGAGCCAAGATTCCTGCTCTGCCTGCTGCTTTTCACGGCATGGCAAGGATGCGGCAAGGTCGTGCCGATCGAGGACGGGGACGAGGACGCCCTCGACGGGCAGGACGTGGAAATCGAAGACGGCCCCTGCACTGAGATGTGCGGCGAGCAGTGCGTTGACCTGCAGACCGACCGCCTGAACTGCGGAAGCTGCGGCCACGTGTGCCCGAACGCGGACCACGGCCAGGGCGTGTGCGAGGAGGGCATTTGCGGCCTTGACTGCGACGAGGACTGGTGGGACATTGACGGCGTGTGGGACAACGGCTGCGAGTACGGCTGCACGTATGTGAGCAACGACACGTGCAACGGCGCGGACGACGACTGCGACGGCACGATCGACAACTTCGAGGAAGGGTCCTGCCCGAAAGGCAGCGAGGTCCCCTGCGAAACAAGCTGCGGGTCGGAGGGCACGGCCCTTTGCAGCGAGCTTTGCGTTGTCGGGGAGTGCGAGCCGCCGGACGAGACCTGCAACGGCGCTGACGACGACTGCGACACGGTCGAGGACAATGGCTTTGACTGCGCGGCCGGCATGGAGACGGACTGCGAGACGAGCTGCGGGACGATCGGGACTGGAACGTGCAACGCGGACTGCTCGAAGCCCCAGGCCGCGGGCTGCGCGCCGCCGGAAGAGGCGTGCAACTGGGTCGACGACAACTGCGTTGGCGGCATCGACGAGGCTGTTTTCGGCGTGGTGGTGGAGGACGAGCCGCTTACCGACGGCTTGCACATGACGAGCAGCCCGGTCATCGCGTTCGGCAGCGCGAACTACGTCGCGGCCTGGGAGGACAACCGCGACGGCCACCCTTCCGAGCTCTACACGCGCGCCCTGTCCTTGGCAGGCGAGGACATCGGGTCCGACGTCAGGCTCGTGGGCAATGACAGCAGCGAGAGGCTGGGCGACATGGTGTGGAACGGCACGCATTTCGGGCTGGCGTACTTTTCGGATCAGTTAGGTGCAGACTTGAATGTATGGATTGCATCAGTTGATGAAAATGCTGAAGAAAACCATAATCAAGTTACAATCATTCAATCGAATGATCAGAAATTTCCATCGATTATTTGGGACGACACAAATTGGGCTTTTTCATGGTTAGACAACAGAAATCTTGAGACTAGACATGAAGTATATTTTGCAAAAGCAGATCCAACAACTTTAAACATGGTTCCATCGTCAGAACACACCATCTCCCCAGAAATGTCCCACGACTCCTACCCTGCCCTGGCCTGGTCGGGCTCGCGCTACGCGGTCGTGTGGAACCAGGAGTTTGCCTCGGACTGGCACGTTTACATCAGCCTGCTCAACGCTGACGGGACAACGGACGTTGACGACAGGCAGGTTGCCGAGAGCTACGTCTGGACCCTGCACCCGTCCATAGTCTGGACCTCCAGCCAGTGGGTCGTGGGCTGGGCCGGCAATGACGGCTCGTCCGAGGGCTACTTCCTTGCCCGCGTCAACCCCGACGGCGCCAAGGACGGCGCGGACGTTGTGGTCGAGGACGGCGTCACTTTGGTCGAGGGGCCGCGAAGCCCCTTCAGAGTCGTGCTCGCGCCCGGCCTGGGCATCGGCGCGGTCTGGGAAAAGCCCATAGGCGCGGGCCGCAAGGACATCATGTTCCAGCGCTTCGACCTCGGGCTCTCCCCGATCGGCGAGCCCGTGATCATCGCTTCGGCGGGCTACAGCTACTACCCGCACATGGCCTGGGACGGCTCGGGCTTCGGCCTTGTCTGGGTCAACTATGTCACGGACGAGTCGCCCATCCCCTCGGTGCACTTCGCCCGCGTCGGCTGCCTTGAATAGATGAGCACGCGACCCAAGACAACAGACTATTTATTCCATATCTCTTCCCAATACATCATAACTATTTAATATTATAGCGTCTTGACATGCCTTTTGTATTCCGGTATCTATTCTAATAAATGGCAAAAAGACTCGATTACAGCAAGCTTGGCCAGGAGCTCATGCGTGTTCTCGCCCTGGAAGGCCCGACCGCGGCCGGCGAGGCCAGCCGCAGGCTCGGCATCAGCCAGCCTGCGTTCTCCCGCCTGGCTGCAAGAAACCGGGGCGATCTTCTCTTCACGGGCCGTGCCCGGTCCACGCGCTATGCAGCTCGCCGGACCATTCCATCCGTGGGCCGGAGCGTGCCGATCTACGAGATTGATGAGGCCGGAAAGGCGCGCCGGCTCGCGACCCTGCAGGCCATACAGCCACGGGGATTTTTCGTGGAAACCACGGCCGGCGACATGCGGGGCGGGTTTTATGACGACCTGCCGTACTTCCTCGACGACCTGAGGCCGGCCGGCTTCCTTGGCCGGCTCATACCGCTGCGCCATCCCGACCTGGGCCTTGGGCAGGATATCAGGCAGTGGACCGCGGACCACTGCCTGATCTACCTTACCCGGTTCGGGTGGAGCCTCAGCGGCAATCTCGTGCTTGGTGAGGAAGCCTTCCGCCTCTACCTTTCCAACACGCGAACGCCCCCCGACCTCGTGGAAGCAGGACAGCGCCGCACGCGATACCCCGCCATGGTCGGCGATTTGCTTTCGGCCGGGGCCGTGGGCTCGTCGGCAGCCGGAGAGCAGCCCAAGTTTCTCGTGGCGCGCGCCCCGGGCCCGGTCGCGGTGCTCGTCAAGTTCTCCCCGCCCCTCCGGGACGAGACGGGCAGGCGTCTTGCCGATCTTCTGGTCTGCGAGCACATCGCCCACAACACTCTCAGGGACCATGACCGGCCGACCGCTAAATCCGAGATCCTCCCGGCGGACGACAGGATTTTTCTCGAGGTGCAGCGGTTCGACAGGCTCGAGGGCGGCGGCCGGCGCGGCCTGCTGTCGCTCGCCGCGCTCGAAGCCGAATTCGTCGGCGCGGCAGGCAGCTGGAGCGGGGCCGCGGCCGCTCTCCTGGCCGCGGGTCACGTCGACGAAACCGCTTTTCGGCATGTCCAATGGATCGAATGTTTCGGCCGGCTCATTGCCAACACGGACATGCATCCTCGCAACTTTTCTTTCTATGCACGCGGCACTCGAATCCTCGGCCCGGCGCCGGTCTATGACATGCTGCCCATGATGTACGCGCCGCATCAGGGCCACCTCATGGACCAGCGCTTTCGCCCGCCCATCCCCGGACCTGCCGATGCTGCGATTTGGGACGAAGCGTGCCGCGCGGCCCGGGACTTCTGGTCGGCTGTGGCCTCGCATCCTCTCGTATCAAAAGGTTTCCAGAAGATCGCCCGTTCGAACGCAGTCGAGCTGGATGGCCTGGCCAACATGGGGCGCTTGCTGCCGCGTTGACCGCGATGGTTGTGCAAGGTTAAAAGAATGGTAGCACATCAATACGCATGGCATGCGGGTCTTTCACGCCGCCAAGCGGCCCGTAAAGGGCCGCACTACATTAACCAGGGAGGCTGAAGCCTCCCTTGTCCAAAATCTACCAGTCTTCAGTGGGAAGCGCCATGCCGACGTCGACCTGCTCGCCGAGGCTTGCAAGGGCCGAGAGCCAGAAGTGTCCGTATGCCAGGGGAACGCGCTCGACAACGCTGCGAATCCGGCGACGCAGCGCTTCGTCGTTTCGAGCGAGCCTGTAAAGCTCCCGCCAGGCCTCCATCTCGCCCCTGTCGAGGATCTGCGCGATCAGCTCCTCGCTGCGAAGGTCCAGGCGGCTGCGGTTCCACAGCGCCCGGGAAGATGACAGCGCGTGCGTGTCCTTCATGAAAGGTCCTTCCTCATGGATCGAGAGCCAGCCGCGACAGGACCGTTGCCCAATGCCCGCCCCGGCCGGCCAGGTATTTCCATTCATTCCACGGCGCCTTCAGCCCCTTGTAGGTCTTTAGATCCACTTCGGGCGCGTCCGAGGGGTGCGCTGCAGCCAGCCGCTCGGCCACCTCGGCCAGCGGCGACACACCGGACTCCTGGGCATAGATCTCGTCAAAAGGCTTCATGGCCTCGAGCGCATCGTCCCCCAGGCGCTCGAG
>JBDRLK010000124.1:0-5127 GCA_043813155.1 Pseudomonadota bacterium
GCAATCAAAGAAAAGCGCAACGCATGAAATAAGCTTCTGATTCTGAATGACTGCCGTCATTCAGAAGCTTATTTCAGCTCCTCCACGTCCACATCCACCACCTGTTGGCGCCACCACCGCGACCGCCACCTGCATTTGGCTTTTGGTTCCACCACATCCTCAACCGCCCCCCTTGGCTTGCCTCCTCCGCCTCCAGGAGGAGGATGTGGAGGCTGCGGGGGCCAATCGGAGACGGCTGTGCAGGGGGTGGAGCTATAACACGACGATGGAGTCGCTGTCCGCTTTTGATCCAAGGTAGCGCACCAGGACAACGGTGATGTTGTCCACGCCCCCCTGGTTGTTGGCGGCCTCCACGAGCTTGGAGCAGGCCACCGGAAGGTCATAGTTTGTTTTCTCAACGAGGGTCAGCATTTCCTGATCGCTGATCATTCCTGAAAGTCCGTCGCTGCAGACAAGAAAGATATCGCCCGTTTTCGGAACCTCGAACTTGGTGTCGACCTTGACCGAGTCCTTCATGCCCAAGGCCCTGACGATCACATTCTTGTGGGGAAACCGCTCGATCTCTTCAGGCGTCAGCTTCTTCATCTTCATGTAATCGTTCAGCAGTGAATGGTCCTCGGTAACCTGTTCGATCTTGGCGTCCCTGATCCTGTACACCCTGCTGTCCCCGACGTGGGCTACATACACTCCCTCGGTCACGAAGAACACCGAGGCTATGGTCGTACCCATGCCCCTGTACTTCGGCTCGGCCTGCGCCGCCTCGAAAATCCTGAGATTCGCGAGCTTGATGCCGGTAATCAGGCGGTTTTCCTCGTACTTGCGGGACTTGTCCATTTTATAGGGCCACGTGGAATCCGGGTCCTCGCTCGTGGCCTCGAAAAAGCTCTTGATGGTTTCAGCGGAGATCTGGCTGGCAACCTCGCCCGATGCATGACCGCCCATTCCGTCGCAAACGAGGTAGAGATTCTCGTCCTCGAGAACGGCAAACGTATCCTCGTTGTGCGTCCGCTTCCTGCCTACGTTGGTCTCGCCGGCAACATTCACTGGTATTTTCTCAGTGGGCAAGTCTTTTTCCTCAACGTCCATAGAGCATTTCCGAAAATCCGCTCCCCGCCGCGGCGGCGCCTCACGCACCTCGCGACGGATCGGGTTTTCGAACGGCCTTTTATTTTATACAGACTTTTTTCCCAAATTACTACATATTTCCCGTTTTATATCAAATATGAAAATAATTTTCAATACTTGCTTTTTTATTTGTATTTGTTAAGAGTAGCGTAAATTTCTCCCCCAATTCTGCAATGAGCAGAATAGTAACACATTTGAAAGGGAAACCGACAATGAAAAAACACTATCTCATGAACAAGCTGACCTTCGCGGCGCTGACCACGGCGCTTCTTTTCGCGCTTTCCTGCGGAAGCGGCTCGGTAAGCATCGGCGGAAAGATCGGCCTGTCGGGCGCGGGCAAATCCACCAGCACGGGCATTGCCAAGTATGACGATTTCCTCAAGCGATGCGAGGCCCTGGAGGCCGATATCAAGGGCCTGAAAGAGGATTTCACAAAGGCAAAGGACGACCTGACGGCGTTCTTCAAGCTGGCCTCCGACGCAACGGCCGAGGATATCAGGGATGCCATCCGTGACACCATCAAGAGCATCCAGGTCAAGGGCGAGATCCGTTTCGAGGTGAAAATCGAGGGCGGAGTTTTCGCTTCCGCGGACGCTTCGGTCGGCAGCGAAGGCGCCGAGGCAAGCGCGGGCGTAAGCGCGGAAATAAGCGTTTCCATCGAGGTCGCGGGCGGCGTCGAGGTCACGGCTGAAACGAACGAGATGATCGAGACGGTCAAGGCCGCCATCCTGTCCGTTGCCCGCGCGGCCGACAAGCTCGACCACCTGGTCGACGAAGTGCCGGCGCTCCTCGACAAGGCGGCGGAGCTTGCCGAAAGCGCGAAGGACGATATCAAGGATCCGCTTCTCGTGGCCAATGTCGCGGCCAGGCTCACGGGCCTGTCCGACCTCTTCAAGGAAGTCGAGGGAATGAGCACGATGTCCCTCAGCTTCACCGTGACGATCAGCGCGGGGTTCAGCGCCGAAGCAGGCGGTGAGGCCGGCGCTTCGGCCGATGCCGGCTAACCCCATTCCTGTCCTGCAGGCTGGCCCAAGCATGAAGCTTCTCCCCCATCATCCACACAGCCATTTTCTTCTCCATGTCGAAAAGCCCGCAAAATACGCGGGCAGCGAATTCGGCCGCATTGCGGCCCCTGAAGATCCCGCTCTCAGGCTCGCCCTGGCCTTTCCCGACCTGTACGACCTCGGCTGTTCCAACCTGGGGCTGACCATTCTGCAGCGGATCGCCTCCTCCCGCCCCGGAGTCCACGTGGAGCGGGCCTTTGCGCCGTGGAACGACTACGCGGCAAAGCTGCAGGAGCACGGCGAAACGCTCGTGAGCTACGAGTCGGCCATCCCGCTGGGGTCTTTTGATGTCCTGGGCTTTTCCCTTCAGCACGAGCTTCTCTATACCAATGTCCTTTCCATGCTGCGCCTGGCCGGGATAACGCTGCGGGCTGAAGAGAGGCTCCCGGACGAGCCCATTGTCATTGCCGGCGGCCCATCGGTTTCAAACCCCGAGCCCCTGGCCCATTTCATCGACGCGTTCGCTTTTGGCGACGGCGAGGTGCTGCTGCCCGCCATTCTCGAGGCGGTGGCGGAGGCAAAGTCAGGCGGAAAGCCGCGCATCGAGACCCTCGAGGCCCTGGCCGGCATCGAGGGCCTTTATGTACCGAGGTTTTACGAGCGCAGTCCGGCCGGCGACAGGGCCGGGAGGCACGTTGTGACGGGCCCGAAACCGGGCGCAGCGGCGTGCCTGCCGGTGAGCTACGGCGTGTATCGCGAGTTCGAAACGTCGCCTGTCTACGATCATGTCGTGGCGGCCATCGAGCCGGTTTTCGACAGGTACCAGATCGAAATCACGCGCGGGTGCGCCGCGGGGTGCCGCTTCTGCCACGCGGGATCCATCTACAGGCCGGTTCGGCACAGGCCTCCCGGCCGGGTCCTGAAAAGCGCCGTGCAGGGCGTCCTGGCAACGGGGAGCAGCGCTATTTCGCTCGGCAGCCTGTCCCCGGCCGACTACCCGTATCTGGAGCAGCTCGTGCCGGCCCTCGAGGATTTCATCAGCCGCCACCGCATCCAACTGAGCGTCTCGTCCCTGCGGTCCTTCGGCGTGAGCGAAAAGGTGCTCAAGTCCATTGCCGCGGTCAAGGCCACGGGCATCACCCTTGCCCCGGAAGCCGGGACACAGAGAATGCGCGATGCAATCGGCAAACAGGTCACCCACCAGGACCTCCTGCAGAGCATCGAGCTTCTTGCAGGCCTGGAGTGGAAGAGGGTCAAGCTCTACTTCATGATCGGCCTGCCCGGCGAAAAGGAGGAAGACTACGAGGGGATCGTGGACACCCTTGCGCAGTGCCGGAAAATCGCGGCGCGCACTGGAAAGCGCAGGATGGAAATCACGGCCGCGATTTCCAACTTCGTCCCCAAACCCTTCACGCCCTTCCAGAGGGAAAAGATGGCCCGGCTCGATGATCTGATGGAGGCTGCCGATTCCATACGCAGGCGGGCCATGGGCCTGAACGTGAAAATCGATTTTCACGACATGCGCCAGAGCACCCTGGAAAGCGTGCTGGCCAGGGGCGGCAGCGAGCTCGGCCCTGTCCTGGAGGAAGCCGTCGGGCTCGGCTGCGGCATGGACAGCTGGACCGACAGGTTCGACCCCGATCTTTGGGGTGAAGCGTTTCGCCGCTGCGGGGTGGACATGCAGCGCTATCTCGAAGCCATTCCGGACGATGAGCCCCTTCCCTGGAGCCACGTCAGCGCGCCTGTCTCGGAGAAATTCCTGCGGCGCGAGATGAAACGATCGACGGCCGGCCGGACCACGCCGATCTGCTCGAGCCCGGACAAGAGCCCGGTCTGCCACGCCTGCGGCGCGGCCTGCAGGGAGGACGGCGAGCCGCGGCCCCCCGGGCCCGACATGGCCGCGGCCGCGCTATGGCTCGAGCGGACCATGGAAGGCCTGGGACGGCAGAGGGCAAAGCTCTTCGCAGGGCCCCTGGACGAGGGCGTGCGGCTGCACCTGGGCCTCACGTTCCGCAGGCGCGGCAGGATGATCTACACGGGCCACCAGGACATGATCAGGATCATGACGCACATCCTGAGGCGCGCGAACCTGCCCCTGCGCTACTCGTCCGGCTTCACGCCAAGACCGCTCATGAATTTCCGCTGCGCCCTTCCCCTGGGCGTTGTAGGCCTGAACGAGCAGGTTTTCGTGGAGATCACGCACAAGCCCGTCGGCCTGGAGCCGGTCCTGGAGCTGTTAGGCAGCCGCACTCACCCGGGCATTGATTTCACTGCCGCCAGGGCCGCGGGCCGCAAAGAGGTGAGGGAGCTCATCGCCAGGCTGCCGGCCATACAATGGCTCGTCGGGCTTCCCGCCTCTACGCCCGACCGATCCTTGGAGGAAGCCGTGGAAAAAATCAGCGGCGCAGCGTCCATCATGACCGAGCGAAAACGGAAACGTAAAAAGAAGCGCCACGGCGGCTCATTCACCCAGCCCATTGATTTAAAGGAAATGATCGAGGGCATTGAGATCGCCGGCCCCTCGAGCCTTTCCGATATCGCTGCTCTCGATGACACGGTCGGCCGGGCCAAGGCCGTTGTGTTCAACACCATCCCTGCGGCCGGCCACCTCATCCGCCGCGACGAGATCGACTTCATCCTCGCGCCGCACGGCCTCCGCCCCTCCTGGCACATCCGAAAGCTTGTACACAATACAGTGTAGCCCCTCCTGTGGCCCATCCACCCATCGAAGATCAGCGACGAGGTCCGGCCCCCGGCCCTCCCCCTACTGCCTGAACCGCAGTTGGTTTGAATTGCGGCTTGACAGTTGCAGCTGCAGAGTGATACTATAAAATAGTATCACAGTGAAGGTATCAGGAAAACATAAAAAAACTCTTGATGCCATATTCTATGACCCGGTCAGGTCCAATGTGATTTGGGATGACATTATCAAGCTCCTTATTGCGCTGGGCGCCGAGATCAGCGAAGGCAGGGGGTCGAGGGTCAGGATAGTTATAAA
>JBDRLK010000125.1:0-9073 GCA_043813155.1 Pseudomonadota bacterium
CCTGCCGAAAACCATGGCATTGGAGCTCTTCAAGCCCTTCATTTTCCAGAAACTGGAAGAGAAGGGATATGCCAATACGATCAAGAGCGCAAAGAAGCTGGTCGAGAAGGAAATGCCCGAGGTGTGGGACATCCTCGAGGAAGTCACGAAAGAGCACCCCGTTATGCTGAACAGGGCCCCGACGCTTCACCGTCTCGGCATCCAGGCGTTCGAGCCTGTGCTCGTGGAAGGCAAGGCCATTCAGCTACACCCCCTCGTCTGCGTGGCCTTCAACGCGGACTTCGACGGGGACCAGATGGCCGTCCACGTTCCCCTGAGCATCGAGGCCCAGATGGAGGCCAGGGTCCTGATGATGTCGACCAACAACATTCTTTCACCGGCCCACGGCAAGCCCATTATCAATCCCACGCAGGACATCGTGCTGGGCATTTACTACATGACCATGATGAGGCCCTTCTCCAAGGGCTGTTACAAAGAAAAGACGCGCACCGGCATCTTCTCGAGTCCCGAGGAAGTGAGAATGGCCTATGACGCCGGGGAAGTCCATCTCCATGCCAGGATCATCTGCAAGCTCCAGGGCAAACGGTGCGACACCACGGTCGGCAGGATCCTTTTGTGGGAAATCATTCCGCACGAGCTTCCCTTCGATGTGGTCAACAAGCTGATGAGAAAGAGCGAGCTGAGCACGCTCATCGACGAAACCTACAGGATCTGCGGCGGCAAAACCACCGTGATCATGGCCGACAGGGTAAGGACGCTCGGTTTCGAGTACGCCACCAAGGCGGGGATTTCCATCTGCATCGACGACATGAAGATTCCCGAAGAAAAGGCCAGGCTGCTGGCCGACGCGAGGAGGGAAGTGGACGCGATCTTCCAGCTGTACCAGAACGGGGAGATCAGCGACGACGAGCGCAGGAACATGGTCGTGGACAAGTGGGCCGATATCACGGAAATCATCAAGGACCACATGCTCCAGAACCTTCGCTACGAGCTGCTCCAGGATCCCGGATCGAAGAAGCAGGTCAAGGTCCAGAGCCTCAGCCCGCTCTGGATGATGGTCGATTCCGGCGCCCGGGGATCGAAGGAACAGATCAAGCAGCTGGCCGGGATGAGAGGCCTGATGGCGAAACCGTCGAACGAGATCATCGAAACCCCTATCATGTCGAATTTCCGCGAGGGTCTCAGCGTTCTCGAGTACTTCATTTCCACGCACGGCGCCCGCAAGGGACTGGCCGACACGGCGCTCAAGACCGCCAACTCCGGGTACCTGACGAGGAAGCTCGTCGATGTCGCCCAGGACGTCGTGATTTTCGAGTACAATTGCGGCACGAGTATCGGCGTGGAGTTCAAGAAGCTCATCGACGAAGCAGGCCGCGAGCAGATACCGCTGAAGGACAGGATTCTCGGCAGGGTGACCACCATGGACATCTTCGACCCCCTGACCGGAGAGAAGATCGTCAGTGTGAATGAAGAGATCGACGAGGAGAAAATAGACCTCATCGACCAGGCCGGAATCGAGACCGTGGAGCTCCGGTCCGTTCTCACGTGCCAGAGCAAGCGCGGCGTGTGCGCCCTGTGCTACGGCCGCGACCTGGCCAGGGGGCACCTCGTGAACATTGGAGAGGCGAGCGGCATTGTTGCGGCCCAGTCGATCGGCGAGCCCGGCACGCAGCTCACCATGAGAACGTTCCACATCGGCGGCGCGCTGACGCACCAGGAGCTGATCTCAGGCGTCTACGCCAACGAGGAAGGAATCGTCAAGTTCGACCGCGTCCAGCACGTGCAGAAGAAAAGCGGCGAACTGGTGGTCATGAACAGGACCGGGGAAATCATCGTCAGGGAGGAAGACGGCCACGAGCACCGCTACAACCTCGTCGTCGGCGCCATGCTTCACGTCAAGGAGGGCGACAGGGTAAAACGGGGAGATGTCATGGCCGAGTGGGAGCCCTACTATCAGCCGATCCTGACGTCCGCCCAGGGCATCGTGAAGGAGGAGAACATCGAGGAAGAAGTGACCTTCACGGTCAGGACGGAGCAGACGGGCCGCCAGAGCAGGGTGGTCATGGAATCGAGGGACCAGACAATCAGGCCCCTGCTGTACATCACGGACAAGAAAAAGAAGACCATAATCACGCCGGAAGGCTTCGAATGCAAGTATTTCCTGCCCAACGGAGCCATCATCATGGTCAGCGAGGGCCAGAAGGTCGAAAGCGGCGATATCATGGCCAAGATACCGCGAACCATCGCAAAGGCCAGGGACATCACGGGCGGCCTGCCGCGCGTGACGGAGCTGTTCGAAGCCCGGCGGCCCAAGGACCCGGCGGTCATAACCGAAATCGACGGCGCCGTCGAATTCGGCAGGGACCTGAAAGGCAAGCGCAGGGTCGTCGTCAAGCCCGAGTTCGGCGAAAGCCGCGAGTACCTCATCTCCAAGGGCAAGCACATTATCGTCAAGCCCATGGACGATGTCAAAGCGGGCGAGCCCCTGGTGGACGGCCCGCAGAACCCCCAGGATATTCTGAAGGTCCGGGGAGAAATCCAGCTGGCCAAATACCTGCTCGACGAGATCCAGACCGTTTACAGGAACCAGGGCGTGCGCATCAACGACAAGCACATCGAGGTCATCATCCGCCAGATGCTCAGGCGCGTCAAGATCAAGGACCCGGGCGACTCCAAGTTCCTGATCGATGAGCAGGTGGAAAAGTACCTGTTCGAAGATGAAAACGACAGGGTCGAAATGGCCAGTGGAACTCCCGCCATTGCCGAGCCGCTGCTTCTCGGCATTACCAAGGCGTCGCTTGCCAATGAGAGCTTCATAGCCGCCTCCTCCTTCCAGGAAACCACCAAGATCCTCACGGAAGCCGCTCTCAAGGGAAGGGTTGACGACCTGAGGGGACTCAAGGAAAACGTCATCATGGGCAGGCTCATCCCGGCCGGCACCGGATTTCCCGCATACCGCAAGTTCAAGCCCGTATCCGAAGAGGAAGAGGAAACACCGGAAAAGCCCATCGCCGTGTAGCCCCGCGCCCTCGGCGTGCCTCTTCCATCCCCGCCGTGTAGCCCCGCGCCCTCGCAGTGCCTTTGGGGCCGCACCTTTACTTGTTTTAATTATCGACTATACTTTTCATCATGTTAAACAACACCATGAAGAAGAAACACCGTTTCATGAAGCTGAATAATCTCTGCCGCGCCGCTGCTGCGCTGTTTGTTTTAACGGCCTTCTGCGGCGTTCCGGCAAGAGACGCCATTCTCAATGCGCTCGGGAAATCGGACCTGCAGACAGCGGTCGAGAAGGCCCGCAACGACAGCAGGTCGGCCAGGTTCCTGGCCATTGAGGTGCTTAAAAGCGGAGCGGACGACAAGGCCACAAAACCTGCTCTCGCCGGCATCATCCGGGGCGCGGGCAGGGAAATCATGCCGGTCATCGAATCGCTCAAGGACGGCAAGTGCAAGCGCCTGAAGGTGGAAAGCCTGGCCAAGCTGCACGCATTCGGAAAAGGAAGCGCGCTCGACAAGCTGGAGGAGTACCTGGACTCCGACAAGGGGCTTGTCAGGGCCGCGGCCGTCGGGGCCTTCCTTTCCATGGACCAGGGCGAAGGCTTCTGCAAGAAGTTTCTTCTCGATCCCGAGCCCGAGATCCGGCTTGCCACGGCCCGCTACCTTGCCTCGACGGGCTTTCCCTGGGCCCGCGACCTTCTTTTCGATGCCGCGGGCAAGGACCCCGACCCCCGCGTGAGGGAGACGGCGATCAGGGGGCTCGACCCGAAAGAGGGCCGTGACATGGAGCTCCTGAAAAGCATTGTCGAGGGCCAGGACACGAACCTGATCCTGGCCGCGCTGAAAGCGCTGGCCGGGAGGCCTGAAACATTGAAGCTGCCGTGGATGCAGGAGTTTCTCACTCCCCCTGTTTCAGTGGAAGGCATTCATTACGCCGCCGAGCTCATGAAAAACAAAGAGATGACGCCGCAGATCTCCGAGTACCTTGCCGCGGCCCTCTCATCCTCGAGCCCCACCATAAGGCAGAAACTGATCGGCGCGCTGACGTTGCACAAGGTCGCGTTGGAAGGCGCCTGCGAGCTTGCCGGCGACAAGAACCCCGAAGTGCTCCTGGCCTGGGCCGTCTACGCGCGCAAGATGAGCACGCTCGAGGACAAAAGGATCGAGGTCCTGGAAAAGCTCGCCGCGCGAAAGGACGATATCGCCCTGAGAGCGCTCGTCGCGCTTTCAGAGGAAAAAAGCGTGAGCTACGACAAGATCCGAAAAAAAATCTGGGGTTTGATAAAGAAGGGGGAGAAAAAGGACAGGATATACATTCTGAGCTTTACCGGGCGCAGCATCGTCGATCCGCCGTTGGCCGTGGAGGCCATGGCCGACGATGACCCTGTAGTCCGTCTTCACGCAGCGGCCGCGTATTTGAGGCACTGACTCGCAATACATTGTAGCCCCGCGCCCTCGGCGTGCCTTGAAATCGATCTCGGGCGGGCCAAGGGCCCGCAGCTACATGGGGATTGGATAGCCTGCCTTCAACCTTCCTCCCCTTTCTTCATTATCATCCCGATAACAAACAGGCCCGCGCCGAGGACCGTCACGCCTATCCTTATGACCCATCCCAGCACGGGACCCCACATGTCGATCCACATCAGGATGACGAGGTTCCAGCCGATGAAATACAGGATGATGGACGCTACTCCGGCCAGGGCAAGGAAGCTTCCGATTGAGCCGATTGTTTTTCCCATGTGCATTTCTCCTTTTCGCGCTTCCGGTATTCCGGGAGGCTGAAGCCTCCCCTGCCCACAAGCGGTTATATCCATCCATCCAATGCCCGGATGAGCTCCTGCGCGGTGACGACGTGGGCGAACCCGAAGGAAAGGTTGAGCAGCGAGCCTTTCTGCATCTCGGTGTCCACCGTCGCCGTTGCGTCGGAAACAAAGAACACCTCGAAATCCCTCACAAAGGCGTCCCTGGCCGTTGTTTCGCAGCACAGGTTCGTCAGAGTGCCCGTCACGATAACCTGCCTGACGCCCTTTTCCCGCAGCAGCGCTTCCAGCGGCGTCCCGGCAAAAGCGCTGTAGCGCTTCTTTGAAACGATCAGATCGCCCCCGCGAATATCCAGGGCCGGGTCAAAGGCATGGCCGGGCGTTCCACGGACGATCATGTCGCCCCACCATGCGGCCAGCATGCCGCCATCCTTTGCCGGGTCTTCATGGCCGTGCTGCGTGAAAATGACGGGGACCGACTTTTTTCTGGCCGCCCCGGCCAGGCGATTGATCGTGCCGGTCACGCTCGAGGCAAAGCCCTCCCCTTCCCCCGTAAAATGGTTCTGCATGTCGATGACCAGGACGGCGCAATGCGCGGGATCCAGCTTCCATGGCCTGGCGAACGCATCCCCGGGGGCCGCCTCGGGCGCGCCGCAGGCCTCGCCCGCAAGGAGCGGGTTGACGCCCACGTCCAGCAGTATGCGCGCGAGGGCGATGAGGGGCAGCCCGATGATGGCCGTATAGTCCTCGCCCTCCAGCTTTTCGACGAGCATCATGCCTCTTGATTCGATTTTTATAGCACCCGCGCAGTCGAGCGGCCTGTCGGCCTGAACGTATTGGAGCGCTTCCTTCTTCGAAAGCTTCCTCAACCTGATCTTGTGAACGTCAAGGTGCGTGTGCATGCCGCCGCCATAGCCGTCCCTGACCACGAGGGATGTCAGGAGCCGGTGCTCTTTGCCCGACAGCTCCATGAGCATGTCCACGGCCCGCACCACGGTCCCGGGCTTTCCTATCATCCTGCCCTCAAGCTCCATGGCCTGGTCCGAGGCTATGATCACCGCCTCGCCGGCTCTCGGGGCGACATCCTCGAGCTTTTTTTGTGCAATCAGGACCACGGCATCCTCGGGAGCGGGATTGCCGGGCAGGGATTCATCACCGCCCGGCTCGATGACTTCGAATGGAATACCCGCACGCCTCAGAAGCGAGGCCCTGTACCTGGAGGACGAGGCAAGAACGATCCGTTTTGTCATAGTCTCTGTCTGCCGTACCCTGGTGCTGCGGGCCGAGCCTGTCGATTTACCTTTCACCCATCGACAACACAACCCTATGTTGTAGCTTCTGGCCCCTGGCCGGCCTGTATCCGGCACGCCAAGCTTGTCCCGAGCGAAGCGAGGGAGCCGCGCTTGCGTGCAGCTACAAGATGTTATTGAGTAAATTCCTCGTAGAGCTGTTTGAACAGCGGCATGGATCGCTCGATCATTTCCATGGTCGCGGTGCAGTACGCTATTCTGAAATAGCCGGGCGTCCCGAACCCTTTGCCGGGCACCAGGAGGAGTTTCAGCTGCGCCGCCCTCGTCGTGAACTCCACGTCATCGGGTATCGGCGACCTGGGGAAAAAATAGAACGCGCCCTGGGGTTTCGCTACTTCATACCCGATCGACTTAAGACCCTCGTAGATCGCATCCCTTCGCTCCTGGTACCAGGCGATGTTCACGGTCGCGTGCTGGCATGCTCCCGCGATTTTCTGCCAAATAGCGGGCGCATTCACGAACCCGAGCACGCGATTCGAGAACGTCATCGCGTCGATGAGCGACCGGCAGCCCGTGATCGCGGGATTGACGGCCACGTACCCGATTCTCTCGCCGGGGATCGAGAAATCCTTGGAATGGGACGTGGCGAGAATCGAGTTGCGGTAGCAGAGCAGGTGGCTTGGAAACCCGATCCCGTCATAAAGAAGCTTCCTGTAGGGCTCGTCGTTGATCAGGTAGATCTCCTTCCCCAGCTCTTTCTGCTTCATCTCGAGCATGTCTCCGAGCCGTTCCAGGGTTTCCGCGGGGTATACGACGCCCGTGGGGTTGTTGGGAGACGTGATAATAACGGCCTTGGTCTTTTCATTGATCTTTTCCTCGATCGCCGCCACATCGAGATTGAAATCCTTGTCCGCATTGACCGTGACCGGTTTTCCGCCGTGATTGTCGATGTAAAAAAGGTATTCCACAAAGTAGGGCGCTATGATAATGACCTCGCTGTCCGGGTCCAGAAGGGATTTGAGCAGGACGTTCATGCCGCCGCCCGCGCCTGTCGTCATGACAATGTGCCGCGCTTCGAAACCCAGGTTGTACAGGCCGTTGAAGTACTTCGCGATATTGCCCCTCACATCCTCGTATCCGGCATTGGCCATGTAGCCGTGGCCCTTTTCCGGCTCGTCGGTCGCCAGTCTCTTCAGCTCGTCCAGGATTTCCCGGGGCGGCGGCAGGATCGGATTGCCCAGCGTGTAGTCAAAAACATTCTCAGCGCCGTACTTGGCCTTCAGGTGCGCCCCCTCTTCGAACATCTTCCGGATCCATGAGCCGCGCGACATGAAGTCATTGATTTTCTTTGCTATGGCCATTCACACCTCAACACAGTGTTTTTACTGTGGCAAATTTCAGCCCATCATGCAATAGCCGAGTTCGAATAAACGCCGCCCTGAAAGTGCAGGATAGTCATTGACATTTGCCGGGTTTGGATACAAATATAATCAGTGTTTTATGGTGTTTTCCGCCAGGGGGGCGGAATCGCGGCACAGCGTCCCGCAAGTTCGTGACCAGTCTCGTAACGAGGGCGTGCATGTGGAGCCGGATCGCGCGCGCGCCCGCAGCGTCCGAGGCAGGCGTAGCAGGGCACCATCGACGAGGACGCGAGGACGTAAGCCGCGAGGCGGCCCACAGGCGCGCCCGCAGTAGAGAGTGGGCACGAACTTGCGGGACGCTGTACAAAGGCGGCGTAGCTCAGTTGGTATGAGCAGGCGTTTCATACGCGCCGGGTCGGGGGTTCGACTCCCTCCGCCGCCACTGTTGCAGTATCGATCAATGCATGAAAAGCGCACCTCAAGCCGAAAGGCCCTCCTGGCCGCGTTCTTCGTAACCGTTTCCTTCCTGGTTCTCGAGTTCGTCTTTGCCTTCATCACCAACAGCCTTGCCCTGCTGGCCGATGCCGGCCACATGCTCGGCGACAGCAGCGCCCTGGGCATGGCCGTCTGGGCGTCGTTCATGGCCGAAAAGCATGCGGACATGAAAAAATCATACGGCTACGGAAGAGCGGAAGTGCTCGTCGCGCTGCTCAACGCGCTTCTCCTGTTTGCCATTGCGGGATACACGTTTTACCGCGCCGTGGGCAGGATAGCCGCGCCTGAAGACGTTGCGGGCAGGGGAATGCTGATCGTTGCCGTGGCGGGGCTCGCGGCCAACATCGTCTCGGGCACGATACTCCTGAAGCAGGCCAGGCACAACATCAATATCAGGGCGGCACTGTTTCATGTGGCCGGTGACGCCCTCGGGTCGGTCGGCGTGCTGGTCGCCGCCCTGATCATCCTGCTCACGGGCTGGATGATCGCCGACCCGATCGTGAGCATGGTCATCTGCCTGCTCATCGTTGCCGGCGCCGTGCGCCTCTTTCTCGAATCCTGGCACATCCTGATGGAAGGCGTGCCCGGGGGATTCAGCCAGGATGAAGCCCAGAAGCTTCTGTGCTCGATCGAAGACGTGGTATCCGTCCACGACATCCACGCCTGGGCCATCACGAGCGGAAAATACGCGGCCACGGCTCATCTCGTGATCAAGGATGACGGGTCGGCGTCAAGAGTGCGGCAGCAGGCAGCCGGGCTGTTCAAGAAAAAGTGGAACATCCATCACGTGACCCTCCAGGTCGTACCCGTGTCGGACCCGTCCGCCTGCCCCCGGGCCGCCTGCTGCAGGATCGACGAGCTCGATGATCGCGACGTCCACGGGGGGCACCACGGCCACGGGCATCACCACTGACGCGCCTTTTCAATTCAACCGGGAAGAATATGCGCCCATGCCCTTGACTTGATTCCGTGCTCATACTACTAATAGAGTCAGGATGCTCCGGTAACAGTAGCCTGTGAACCCCGTGAGGCCCGGGAGGGAGCAGCGGTAGCAGAGTTCACTGGGTACCGGGGCACCTTTTTTTTGCCCGACAATTCATTCCTGCAAACCGATCCTTCCGTGTTTTTTCACTTTAGCATTGAAAATTTGCAAAAACGTGGAATAATACCTAACACATGAGGATAGAAGTCTATAATTCAAAACGACCCT
>JBDRLK010000126.1:0-2760 GCA_043813155.1 Pseudomonadota bacterium
ACCGTGTGGTTGAAGTCCTTGAACTTGCCGACCTCCAGGGTATAGGCAGCCTTGCTGAAGCACTTCTTCGCCGGGGTCATGTTCAGGGTCCCCTGGCTGAACAGGGGATGCACTCTTCCGTCCCACCCTTCGAAGGTGACGTGCATCTCGAGCTCGCCCTCGTAACCCTCGGCGCAGGCCTCGACCATTTTCCGCAGCTTCGCGATCTGCGCGTCCACCACGGCCTTGGGAGGCGATTGCGGTATTTTTGGAATCTTCTTCCTGGGCTTCTCTTCTTCGGCTTCGGCCGCCTTATCTTCCTGCGCCTTCTTCGTCCCTTCGCCTCCACCGGCTTCATCGACGGCTGCTTCGCCGCCGCGCTCCCCCGCACGCTCGGCCTTTCGCCGTTCCAGGATCTCCTGGTAGTCAGCGCTCTCCTGTTCGCCCCCCACGGCCTGCGCGGCCGGGCTCGCCGCCTTTTCCCCCTCCCCCTCCGGCCCGCCGCCGGGCCTGGACCAGGGGCCGAACAGCACGGCCGCGATCACGGCAACGGCCGCGGCCAGGACCGCCCCGGCCCACATGATCGATGTCTTCTTCTTCTTGACGCCCTGCTCGATGGAGCACATCAGGGACCCTGCCTGCTTCGTTGCCTCGCCCGGCCTTTCCTCAATCGCCCCCGCGCCGGCCGCGGATTGAACCGGAGGCGTGGGAAGGCCCGGGTCCTTGAAGCTGTCCGACGCCACGGTTGGCGCGTGGCTCATGGCTTCGACCTCCTCCTGCAGGTAATCCTCCTTGACCCCGCCCATGGCTTCCACGAGGGCCTCTTTCATCTCCCTGGCGCTGGAAAACCTTTCCTCCGGGTTGCGCTTCAGCGCCTTGTCCAGCAGCTTCTCTATCGCGGGCTCGACGCTGCCGGGCCTGACGTCCTTCATGGGATCGAAGTCCGGGCTCAGCTTGGTGTAGAAAATCTCGCGCGTGGTCTTGCCGGGGCAGCTTGCCCTGCCCGTCACCATTTCATACAGGATGGCGCCCACGGCATAGAGGTCGACCCTGTGATCGAGCTCCCCCGCTCCCGCCACCTGCTCGGGCGCCATGTACTGCGGCGTGCCGACAACGGCGCCCTCGGTCGTGAGCGTCTCCAGCCCCGGAAGGTCCTCGAGCGCCCTGACCAGCCCGAAATCCAGCAGGTTGACGAAGAAGGGATTGCCCTCCACGTCGGCGAGCATGATGTTCTGCGGCTTGATGTCCCTGTGGATGAGCCCGCTCTTGTGGGCCACGCCCAGGCCGTTGAGAATCTGCGTGAAGATGTTGATGAGATCGTCCTTTTTCCACTTCTCGCGCTTTTTCATTTTCTCGATCATCAGCTGCGAGAGCTCTTTGCCGTTGCGCACGAACTCGAGCGCCATGAAAGGCGCCCCCGTGTCCGGGCGAACGCCGTAGTCGATGAGGCTGACGATGTTGGGGTGATAGAGCGAGGAGATGGCCGTTGCTTCCCTCTCGAACCTTTTCCTGGAATGATCGTCGAGCGAAATCCCGGCGATCATCTTCAGGGCGACCTGCTTCTTCAATGGAAGCTGGAGGGCAAGGTAAACCGCGCCCATGCCTCCCTCGCCGAGCTTTTCAACAACCAGGTACCGCTCGATCACGCGGCCGACCTCAGGGTCCTCCCTTTCACCGGATTGCTTTGCCCGGTCGCAATGCCTTGAGAAATGATCTTCCGGAATAAAGTGATACCCTTTTTTGCTGCAGACCGGGTTGTCGCACGCAGAGGCGAGCTCGCCGCCCTTTGACTCGCAGCAGGGGCATATTGTTACCAGGGACGTCATGATGCAGCAACCGGGAATTACAATAATACATTGCCGGGAAGGCTTCAATAATTTATAATTTTAAAATAATCATGAGGGCCCCTGCATTTTCGCTGCTTGCTTCCGCTTTCATCCTCCCTGCGCTCTCGTGCCAGTGGATAGCCGGTGTGGAGAAAAAGGAGCTGCCCGCCCCTGACGCCGGTCCTGACCTCGACGTTGTGCAGGACGAGGCCGCGGCGGACGCCGCGGACCGGGACCCGGACACGCCCGGCGACGGCTCGGACGTGGAGGATTTAGCGGATATTCACGAGACGCCGCCGGACCCGGATGCGGCCGACACCGGGGACGCGGGGCCGCCCGAAGGCCTGAAAGGCCTTGGCGAACCGTGCTCGGACCCCGACGAATGCGCTTCATTGAACTGCGTTGACGAGGTGTGCTGCGACGCGCCGTGCAACGCGCGAACCTGCGAGCGCTGCGACGGCTTCTCGCACCTGGGCGCGGGCCGCTGCGGTTATGTGAACTCGAGCAGCGAAGACCCTGACGAGGACTGCAGCCACGCGGAATGCGCGTGGGGCAGGTGCATCGGGAACGACTTTCTGTGCGGTTATTACATTGAAGGGAAACAGGATTGCGGGTTGTGCAAGTCCTGCGACGGCGCCGCGTCGACGGCGTGCAGGGACATTGCGTCCGGCCGGGATGACTACGACGAGTGCGGCGGTGCGAGCTGCTGCGGGTACTGCGACGGCGACGGCGGCTGCGCCTTCGAGGAGGAAGGCGCGGGCTGCTCCGGCCCTGGAGACCCGTGCGACGAAGCTCACCATGCCTGCGACGGCGAAGGCGCCTGCACGGCCCCCCTGGAGCCTGCCGGAGACCGCTGCATGCCCTGCCCGTCCGAAGCATCCTCCTGCGCGCAGGCCTGCGCCGATGACGGGTACGATGGTTGTCTCGGCGCCGAATGGCACGATGGCGAACGCGA
>JBDRLK010000127.1:0-2599 GCA_043813155.1 Pseudomonadota bacterium
GCCGCAGCAGGGGCCGGGCCTTGAATCTTGAATTTCAACCATTTTTTCTATGAAATTATTTCATAGATAAACCCCTGAAAATTCAAGATTCAAGGCCCGGCCCCTTCTGAGGGCTGATCCTGATGCGGGCGTCAACGGCCACGGTCGGCTTCCCCTTCTCCATGGCAAGAAGGGGGTTGATATCAAAGGTCTCTATCTCATGAAAATCGCTGACGAGCTGCGACAATCGCAGGAGTATTTCCTTCAGCCTGTCCATGTCAACCGATTTCTCTCCCCTGGCCCCCTTTAAAATAGCCACGCCCCTCAGGGATTCCAGCATCTCGTTCGCCTCGAGGTCCGTGATCGGGCAGATCCTGAATACCACGTCCTTGATTGTTTCGGCGAAAATACCGCCCAGGCCGAACATGAGCAGCGGCCCGGCCTTTGGGTCGAGATGCATGCCCACGATCAGCTCCCTGCCTTCCTTGACCATGGTTTGAATTTCCACGCCCTCGAATTTCGCGCCCCTGACTTTTTTCTTCAGCGCCGCCTGGATCTTCCTGAAACCCGCCCTGGCCTCCCCTTTTGTCCTCACGTCGACCAGAACGCCTCCCACGTCGGTCTTGTGGATCACGTCCGGGCTTAGCACCTTCATGACCACGGGGAATCCCACCTCGGCCGCGACCCTGGCGGCCTCCGTCGGGCTCGCCGCCCCGGCCGACGGCACCATGTCGATGCCGTAGGCCTTGAAAACATCCCTCACGTCCGCTGCGTCGAGCCAGCCCCCTCCACCGGCCGCCGCGGCGCCTATGATGTCTTCCACCTTTTTACGGTTCACCTTGAATTGCGGCGTCCTGCCTTCCGGCTTGCTCTTCCAGTCGGCGTACTTGACGAGCATGGCCATGGCGTAGGCCGCCCTGTCGGGGAACTCGTAGTTGGGGATGCCGTGGAGGTTCAGGTCGATCGTGCCCTCGGCTCCCTCCATCGTTCCCATGATGCAGCTCAGGATGGGCTTGTCCGTCCTCTTCCTGACATCGATGATCTTCTTGATGACATCGTCGATCTCGATCATGATGGGAGGCACGAACACGGCGATCAGCGCGTCCACGTTCGGGTCCGCGGCAACCGCGACCAGGGCGTCGTGATAGCTCTGGGCCCCTGCCGAGGCGATGACGTCCACGGGATTGCAGACCGCGGCCTCTTTCGGCAGCTTGTCGCGCAGGACCGCGACGGTCTCCTTTTTCAGCGTCGCCAGCCTCATGCCGGACTGGATGACCGCGTCGGTCAGGAGGATTCCCGGGCCGCCGGCATTGGTGACGATCCCTATCCTGTCTCCCATCGGAAGGTAGCCGCCCGTCAGCGCCTTGGCCACGTCGAACAGCGTGCGGACCGAATCCACCCTCAAGACGCCGGTCTGCTCGAAAAGCGCGTTCGTGACCGCCTCGTTGTCCGCAAGAGCACCGGTGTGCGAGCTGGCCGCCCTGGCGCCCTGGACGGTCCTGCCGCTCTTGACGGCCACGACAGGCTTGGTCTTCGTGATCTTCCTGGCAAGGGGAAAGAACTTGCGCGGGTTTCCGAAATTCTCCATGTAGAGCAGGATGGCGTCCGTGGACGGCGCCGTTTCCCAGTACTCGAGAAGGTCGTTGGCGGACACGTCCGCCTTGTTGCCCACGCTCACGAACATGGAAAAGCCCAGGCCCACCCTGGAGGCATAGTTCAGCAGGACCGCCCCGACCGCGCCGCTCTGGCTCGAGAATCCCACCCTCCCGAGTATGGGCGGATTGCCCGCAAAGGTGCCGAATATCCTGTAGCCGGGGTGCGTGTTGACGATCCCCATGCAGTTGGGCCCGACCATGCGCATGCTGTAACGGCGGACGGTTTCGAGAAGGCGCTTCTCCGCCTCCACGCCGCTTCCGCCGATCTCCTTGAACCCGGCCGTGATGACAACGATGCCCTTGACGCCCTTGATGCCGCACTCTTCCACGACTTTCTGGACGTGCCTGCGCGGCACCACGATGAAGGCAAGGTCGATGTCGTCCTGGATGGCCAGGACGGAAGGGTAGCACCTCATGCTCAGAACGGTATCCGCGTTCGGGTTGACCGGGTAGACCGCCCCCGGGAACTCGAACGTGACGATGTTCCTGAGTATCTCCCTGCCTATCTGGCCCTTTCTCTTCGATGCCCCGATAACGGCGATCGTCCTGGGACGAAACAGGCCGTCGAGCGAGTCTCTTCTGGCGCTCTTCTTCTTTTTCATGTAACTCCCAACTGGAAATTCCGTTGATATGTTATCAGGTCTGTGGCCGCTAAGCAATGGCGATTTACAGGTATGGAGTTCATCCCTGAGGCAGAAATCGAATTGTAATCAGGTGTCATCCCAAAGGCAGCGAGTCAATCGAAACCGAGGGACCTCAGAACTCGAGCTTCTAGATCCCTCGGCTTCATCTGGAACGTCACCTCGGGATGACAATCGAATGTTGTTACGAACGCTGCCTTAGGGCTCGCGAAATAATAACTTCCCATTTTGAGGCGTATTTCTAACATTATGTTTACCAAGCTTCTTCTGGGCGCCGAGGCGCCCGGCTGGCAAGGCGCGGGGTCCCCGTCACGACGGAGGCAT
>JBDRLK010000128.1:0-3390 GCA_043813155.1 Pseudomonadota bacterium
CCGGCTGGCAAGGCGCGGGGTCCCCGTCACGACGGAGGCATAGTCGTTCTATGTCGACGAGTGACGGGGTGCAGCAACGCAGCCAGCCGGGATGGATCGGCGTCCAGAAGTGGGAAGTTATTATTTCGCGAGCCCTTAGCATAGCAGTCATCCTGTTTCCCTTCCTGTCCGCTGTTTCCTGCGGGTGGTTCGGCTCCAATCCCGTTGTCATCGGGGACGGCGAAACGCAGGACATTGTCGATGATGATGCCTCCAGCGGCGACATGGATCGGGATCGGGATCCTGACGGTGAAGCGCCGGACGACGCCGGGCACGAAGACGAAGGCCCCACCGACCTGCCCGGGGAAGAGGAAGCAGCGGAATGTACGGACGACGAAGACTGCCTGGACGCCAACGCGTGCAACGGGGATGAAACCTGCAACCTGTCCACGCACCGCTGCGAGAGCGGCGCGCCCCTCGATGACGGGACGGTCTGCCTCGACCCTCCAAGGAAAATCTGCCTTGACGCTGAATGCGTGGATTCGGTGTGCGGGGACTGTTTTACGGACAGGGGAAACGGCGAGTTCTGCGACGACTGCAATGACGACCCGGCCGACGGGTGCCACGAGTGCGTCCTGCTGTGCTCGGAAAACGAAGATTGCGACGATGACGAGGCCTGCAACGGCGAGGAAACGTGCGACATCGATGAGGCCCGATGCGAAAACGGCGTCAGCCCGGCCGACGGGACGGTCTGCCTCGATGCCCCCAGAAGCATCTGCCTGCGCGGGGCATGCGGCGAATCGGTGTGCGGCGACGGATACTGGGACGAGGAAGGCGGCGAGCAGTGCGAGGGCAATCCCCCCGGGTCCTGCACGAGCGCATGCGGCACCGGGGGAACGGAAACCTGCGAATCCTGCGCCTGGGTCTGCACGCCGCCCGACGAACTGTGCAACGGCGAGGATGACGACTGCGACGGGGAACCGGACAACGGGTTCGAGTGCGCCGCCGGTGAAACGGACGATGCGTGCGAGACATGCGGCGGGACGGGCGGCATTACGGGCTCGAGGACCTGCTCCGGGGGTTGCGAATGGGGCGACTGCTGCAGCCAGGACGATTTTTGCAACGATTGCGACGATGACTGCGACGGCGAGACGGACGAAATCGAAATTGTCGAAACCGACATCCGCGTGACCAATGCCCCGGCGTACTCGGGCGCGCCGTCCATGGCGTACAACCCGGCTGCCGATGAATTCGGCATTGCGTGGCACGACGGAAGGTCCGGCATGTCAAGCGGCGAGATCATGTTCGCCCGCATCTCCCCGGCCGGCGAGAAGCTGTCAGCGGATATCCAGATTACGGATAACTGGGCGGCTTCCCTCTTTCCGTCACTCGTGTACACGGGAAGCGAATACGGCGTGGCCTGGGAGGATAGCATGAGCGCGTACACGGACATCTTTTTCACGCGCATCGATGACGAGGGTGGCACGATCGGGCCGGTGATACAGGTTACCAACGCCACGTACAGCTCGGACCTGCCCAGCCTCGTGTACACGGGAAGCGAGTACGGCCTGGCATGGGACGACGCAAGGGATACGGGCGGAAGCGGCAACCTCGATCGAATATACTTTGCCAAGCTGGACGATGAAGGAAGCAAGACAACCGGCGACATCATGGTCACCAGCCGGAACGTCAGCTCTGACCAGGCCTCGCTCGTCTTTACGGGCAGCCGGTTTGCCATAGCATGGAGGGACAACCGCAGCGGCAACCAGGATGTCTATTTCACGATCTTCGACATGGATGGGGCCACCATTGTCGATGACGCGAGGATTACGGATGCATCGACCGACTCGACCGCGCCGGCGCTGGCCTTCACGGGAAGCGAGTACGGCGTTGCCTGGCTGGAGCGGCGGGGCGGGGCGTGGGGGGCCTGGTACGCGAGGATCGACGAGGAGGGCGGTAAAATAGGAAGCGATATTCGGATCAGCGACGCGGCGGACGGCGAGTTCATTTCATCGTACGTATTAAATGAAGCGCCGCTGGTGTGGGACCCCGGGGGCTCGGTTTTCGGATTCTCGTGGACCGATGACAGGGACGGAAACCTCGAGGTCTATTTCACGAGGTTTACCCATGACGGCACGCTCGTCGACGCGGAGCTCAGGATGTCGAACGCCAACGATCATTCGGTCCACACGACCCTGGCCCATGGCGACGGCCAGTGGGCCGTTGCATGGAGAGACTTCAGGATCCCCCCCGACAGCGAAATTTTTGCCGGTATCGCGGGTTGCCTGCCCATGGAAATGTAGCCGCGGGCCCCTGGCCCGCTGCAACTGTGGATTCCATTGATTAAAATCGTTCACATATCCGACATCCACATCCACGACCATCAAACGAATCTTTCGGCCATTTCCGAGGGAATCCAGGGTCTTCTTTTCGGCAAGAAGCCGCTTCAAAAAGGCATGGACTACCTGTCCGCCGGCATCCAGGCTTTCTCTCTTCTCAAGCGCTACGGCTACAGCATTACCAGGGACCAGCCCGAGATCAGGAAGATGCTCCTCGATGAAATCGAGCGCGAGGATCCCCACCACGTCATCCTCAGCGGCGACATCACCAACACGGCGCTGCAGCGCGAGTGCGAGTCGGCCCGGCGGGCCTTCGGCCGGTTCGTGGAAAATGCCCAGCTCACCATCGTTCCGGGAAATCACGATTATCCCGTTTTCGGGGAAGGCTCGGCAAGAATCGTCGACTACTTTCAAAGCACCTTCCCGGGCGGCAGGCCGCACTTCCCCTTTGTGAAGATCATCGAAAACCGGGTCGCGATCATCGGCCTGAACTCGTGCATGTCGGTCCGGGATTTCCTTTCCAACCCCGAGGTCCTTATGCACACGGCAAGGGGAAAGGTGAGCAGCGACCAGCTCCTGGCCCTGCCGAAAGTCCTTTCCGACCCGTCCCTGAAGGGGAAATACAAGATCGTTGTCCTTCACCATCACGTTCTCGGCAACCCGCGGGAGGCCCCGGGAACAGGCAGGGCGTACGAGTTTTTCATGCAGAAGCTCATCAACGCGGACGAGCTGCTGAAAGTGCTCATGGACCACGGCGTGGACCTCGTGCTTCACGGCCACAGGCACATCAGGAAATTCAACAAGCTGCACAACATGATCGTGATCGGCGCCGGGTCGGCCATCTACCCGTTCCCGAAAATGCAGTCCCCTTCCTTTCACGTGTACGAATTCAACGGTGAATCGCCGACAGTCACCATCAAGTCCCTGGAGGGAAGCCGCTTCATCACGCACGGAGGCAAAGACCGGCTGACAAGCCCGAAGAATATCCAGCTCTGGCAGTACAACTGGACCACGAGACGCTGATCCCTTCCCTTGCAGGCCCTGGCCCTTCGATCTGTGTAGCCGCACGCCC
>JBDRLK010000129.1:0-4423 GCA_043813155.1 Pseudomonadota bacterium
CCGGCTGGCAAGGCGCGGGGTCCCCAGCCCGACGGAGGCGTAGTTGTTCTACGTCGAGGAGGGATGGGGTGCAGCAACGCAGCCAGCCGGGATGGATCGGCGCCCAGAAGGTGAAATTATTTTTGAGTGACTCCTAAGGGCAGGCGATGAAAGCGTTTGCGCAGGGCTCCTCGTGGCAGCAGGGGTCCTCCTCCGACAGCGGCGACTGCACGCAGCAGACGCGGCTCGGGAAGCTGACGCCCTCGCCATCCTCGTTGTACGCATCGGGCAGGTTGGGCACGCTGTTCTCGTCCGTGTCCTCCATGTTCTGCAGGTAGCCGAAAAGGGCAGTCCATTCCTTCATCTCCGGGCCTTCATCAAACATGTATGTGAGGTAGTGGATGACGGCCGGGATGCTTCCCGCAACGCAGCGGCCAATCCCCTCTTCGACAATATCGTTCAGGCACGTGGCCGTGTTGCCAGCGCCGTCGTCGCAGTCGTCGTCCGTGTTCGCGCACAGGCCGCACATGGGGTCCCATACGCCCGCAGCGTCGCGCGGGCACAGGCCGAAGTTTTCGATGAAGAGCCCGATGTAAAGGTTCGATGCCACGTGAAGCAGCTCTGCCGATCGTCCGGCGAAGGGGTCGGGCGTGACCGTGATGTCGAAGATCACGTCCGTGTAATCGTCCTCCCAGGGCTCCAGGCCCGCGTCAGCCTCCGGGTCCCACAGCGTCATCTTCGTGATCCTTCCCGTTGTGGTCGGGTTGTCGGGGTCAAAGGCCGGCAGGTTCGGGTCGTACTCGACCTTGATGCCCGAGTAGCCGAGGAAAAATGAACCTGAATCGAATCCCATGCTGAGGCCCACCTCGAGACCGGCCTTGAGCTCGGCTGCCGCGAAGTAGAAATCGATGAGCGGGTAGCCGGGCGTTTCCTCGATCGGGCTCACGCCCAGGGGAACCACGCTGAAGACATCGGCCGCGCTCAGTGCGCCGTCAGCCCGGCCGGCAAGCAGGCTGTCGCGGATCACGCCGTTGGCCTGCACGTAGACATTGACCGGGTTCTCGGAATAGATGTCAGTATTCATCCTGTGGCGCAGCGCGTCCGTGACCAGGTGCATGAGCATGTATTCCCGGCTCGAACCGTAATGCGACCCGCCAAGCACGTCGAAGTCGGCCTCTGCCAAGGTGTAGAAGAAGAGGTCGCCCAGGACCTCGGTGTCGTCCACGATGGCGTCGCCCGGGTTGTACACGTTGAGCGCGTCCTCGAGAACGAGCTCCTCGATGGCGCCGATGACGCCGAGAGTGACGTCGTCCAGGAGGCCTTTCGTGGCCCCCGGAAGCTCGGACGGGTCGATGCTGTCGTTTACCTCGATGAGGTACGATCCGTCGGTCTCCACCTTCCAGGGCTCTCCCACGTCATCGCGATAGATCTCGAGGCGGCCCAGGTTCTGGCCGTATTCGCCCGTCTCCACGATGATCGCGCTGTACTCGCCGCCGCCCGGGTCGGGGATCACGATCGGCTTTGGCAGGGTGGAGTGGGAGTGACCGCCGATAATGACGTCGATGCCCAACATGTCTTCCCCGGCCAGCAGCTCGGCCACGCCGCGGGCCATGATGATGTCCTCGGAGTGCACGGCATCGGCAGGATTCAGCGTGCCTGCCGCGATCGCGTCCGCTTCGTCCTGGTCAACGCCCACGTGGGCAAGCGCCACGACGAGATCAACGCCTTCGAGCCGGACGGCGCGCACCGCGGCCGCCGCGTCCGCTATCAGTGCCGGCATGTGCGCCCCGTGGTCCTGCAGCGGCCCTGCCGAGCAGAAGCCGTCCACGCAGGATCCGTTTTCGCACTCGTAGCTCTCTTCGCAGGTCGTGTCCGTCATGGACAGCGAGAACTGGACCGGGGACTTGAAGACCGCGTCCAGCGAAGCGCTGAGCCCAAGCAGGCCGATGAACCCGATTGTCGTGCCGTCGGACAGGGTTTTGATTTTATAGCCTTTCAGCAGGGCGCCGCCGCTGCCGTCGAAAGCATAGAGGTCTTCCAGCGCGTCGTCGCTCGTGCTCGACGAGAAGTGTATGTTCGAGGACAGAACGGGGATGCTCAGGGGAAGCGGATCCATGAGCCCGCCGTTTTCCAGCATGGTGGCCAAAGTGGGAGCGCCGAAATCAAACTCGTGGTTGCCTATGGCAATGGCGTCGTAGCCCAGGAGCGTCATGGCCTTGAAATCCGCGCCCTGGAACACGGACCCGAACTGGAACAGCGTGCCCATGGAAAAATCGCCCGCGCTGACCGTGACCGTTGGGATGCCATCTTCGATAGCCGCGCCCCGTTCCCTGTTGAGCAGGATGGCCCGCCTGTATATGTTCCCTATGATGCTGCCGTCGCCGGCCTCCTCGGGGAAGGGGAAGTCGTCCACGCTGGGGCCGATGCCCAGGAGGTGCGAATGCTCGTCGTTCGTGTGAAGGATAATGACGCGCGAGGGCTGCGGCAAAGGCTCTTCCTCCTCCTCCGTGACGTCCTCTGAGTCGTCGACCACGTCCTCAGCAATCGCTTCTTCGGCCGGGATGTCCTCCGCGTCTTCGCCGTCGTCAACGACCTCCATGACCTCGTCGGCCGCCGTGTCCTGCGCGTCAGCGTCCTCATCGTCCCCGTCTCCGTTGCAGCCGAATCCCAGGGCCAGAACCGCCGCGGCGAACATTAATAGAATGGTGCTGCCGGCCCCTGGCCAGCCAGATAGTTTCGTTCTTTTCATGATTAATCTCCTTTCGAGGCACGCCAAAGGGCGTGCATCTACACGTTGAGGCACGCCAAAGGGCGTGCAGCTACTGGGCACGCCAAAGGGCGTGCAGCTACTGGGCACGCCGAGGGCGTGCAGCTACTGGGCACGCCAAAGGGCGTGCAGCTACACGTTGAGGCACGCCAAAGGGCGTGCAGCTACACGTTGAGGCACGCCAAAGGGCGTGCAGCTACACGCGATTTTTTTTATAGCCGCGCGCCCTTGGGGCGCCGGAACTCTGAACACAAATACATAAGCCTAAAACTGTAATGAGTCAACACACGAATGCTGTCAGCTGTCAGCTCACGGCGAAGCCGTCCTTACCTGTGATTCATGGTGGGCGGTGCGCTCTTGCGGGGGCCGCCGAACGAAAGGCCTATCGAGATGGCCAGGAGGTGGGCCATGGTCTCATAGGTGCCCTTGGCCTTGCCGTTGGGGCCCAGCGTGTCGGCTTCGCCCACGTCGTTGTTCTTCTCGCCCTTCCAGTAGGCGAACATGTATCCCAGGTCGATCTTGACGTACTTCTTGTGGCGCCAGCCGATGCCCGCGCAGGCCAGGTGGCGGTTGCCGTCCGGCAGCAGGGCGTCGTAATAATCCTTGTGCGTGGGGTCGGACACGTAGCCGTAGCCCAGGCGCACGGCAATGGCCTCGATGGGCCTGTACTCGGCGCCGATCGAGATCTGGTACCCGTTCTTCCAGTCCTTGGGGTAGGTGGCGCTCTCGTTCAGCCCCCTGTAGCACTCTCCCGAGGTCGAGCAATCGAACTCGATGGCCAGCTCGTTATAGCTCTCCCACATCGTATAGTAGAAGTCAAAGGCAAAGGTGAACTTTTCCAGGCCGTGGAAGGCAACGCCGAAGTTCATGTTCCAGGGAAGGTTCATGTGCGTGCTGCCGCCCGTGCTCTCGGGAAGAACGATGCCCAGCGCACTCATGAGCGTGCTTGTCTCTTCGTTGATGTCCTCGAACTTGGCCTCACCCTCGAACTCCATGTGGACGTTGCTCCGAACCGTCGCGCCGAAGGAAAACCAGGGTTTCCAGGCCGCAAAGAGCGACCACGTGGCGCCGAAGCCGTGCCCGTCGCCCTCCATGATCATGGCCGCGTCACCCTGGTCTCCCCGCGCGAAGTTGGAAACGTCCACCTTCGAGTTGATGAACGCCTTGCCGTACACGTAGTTCACGCCCACGCCGATGCTCAGCGCCACGTCGTCGGGCAGCTTGAGCAGGCGCGCGAGGCTGACCGATATCACGGGCTGGGTGAAGAACGTTTCCAGGTTCGCCTGGTAGGCCGTGTACCGGCCGTCCCAGTCATCGGGCCAGAAAACGCCCAGGCCGAAGGGGTTGTTCAGGCTTATGCCCAGGCTGAGCCAGCTCGTGGTCTCGACCGTCAGGTACACGTGCAGGGGGTAGTACAGCCTGAACTCGCCGTCGGCAGCATTGGTCCCGTCAAGGTCGGACTCGCGCTCGTCCTCCGGAAGCGGCGTGTAGGTGACGCCCGGGAAGATCAGCGTGTCGCCCAGCGTGATCTGGTATCCCTTGAGCTCGGTCATGGCAGCCGGGTTGTAGTAAAGAACGCTCGGGTCGTCCCAGATGGCGGACCGCGCGTCGGCCATGCCCGTGGCCAGGGCGGAGTGCTCCTCGATCAGGAACCCTCCGGCCCGGGCCTGGCGGACC
>JBDRLK010000130.1:0-8576 GCA_043813155.1 Pseudomonadota bacterium
GCCCCGGCCACACGCTCTCCCTGGACAAGAACATCAACGACGACAGCCAGCAGAGCTTCATCGACATCATCCATGACACTGAAAAGAGCAACCCGTCGGAACAAATCGCTTTCAAGGACTGGTGCGGTGAAATCCGCCGGCTCCTGAAAGTGCTCAGCCCCATAGAGGCGGACGTGGTCAGGTACCGCTACGGCATTGAAAACGAAGACGAGCTGACGCTCAAGGAAATCGGGGAAAAGTACAACCTGTCCAGGGAGCGCATCCGCCAGATCCAGAAAGCGGCCATTGAAAAGATGCGCCTCAGCGTAAAAGGCCTCTTCTAGGAGCCATCTCATAAGTCCCAAAGGTGGGTAGGGGCGGCTTTAGCCGCCCGAAGGGATATTGCTGGCGGGAGGCTAAAGCCTCCCCTACCCGGAGTACTTATGAGATGGCTTCTGGTCGCCCGCCGAAGAAATTCCTTCTACTGCGGCCCACATCTTTTACTTTTTCCACGATTGCGGACTGCTGGCTTCCGGTTTCTCCATGCTGTATAATCTCGCCAGTCGTCGAACGGGAGGAAGCTGCGCCCATGGCTACGCGTCTTGCAAGAAGGCTCATCCAGTTCGCGGTCGCAGCCGCGGCCCTGGCGGCCGGCATCGGCCTTTCCATGGGCTGGTCAATGTCGGGCATCGAAAAATACTGCCCCTTCGGCGGAATTGAAACGGGCTACTCGCTGATAACGCGGCAGCAGTTCAGCTGCGCCACGGGCGAATACAACCTGTCCCTGATGCTTGCCCTGCTCCTGCTGACAGCGCTTGCACGCAAGTCCTTCTGTTCGTGGATCTGTCCGGCTGGAACTGTCGGCGAGTGGCTGGCTTTCCTGGGCCGAAAGCTGAAACCACGGGGCCGGCCGAGGAACGAGCTCCTCAGGCCCGGGCTCTATTCTCCTCCTTCGGGCCCGGACCGCATCCTGCGGCTCCTGCGCCCGGTCGTACTCGTCCTGATCCTTTTCTTCACGTGGAGGTCGGGCGAGCTCGTGTTCCGCGCCTACGATCCCTACTATGTCCTTTTCAGCGCCGGCGGACACGATGTTCGCTGGTGGAGCTATGTCACGCTCGCCTCCGTCCTCGCCGCCGCCGTCCTGATACCCATGGCGTGGTGCCGGTACCTCTGTCCCCTGGGCTGTGTCCTGTGGCCCCTGGCAAAGCTCAGCCCCCTTCGCATATCCCGTTCACAGGCTGCGTGCAAAAGCTGCGGCACCTGTGACGCCGTATGCCCCCATTCGATTCCCGTCTCGACCGTGACCGACGTGCGCTCGGGTGAATGCACGCTCTGCATGGAGTGCACGGAGGCCTGCACGGCTGACGGGGCGCTCCAGCTTCGGCTTTCGGCAGGACGCCTGAGGGAAGTTCCGGCGTGGATGGTTCCCGCTCTCCTTGTCGCTATTACGGCTATCGGTCTTGCCTGTGGAAGCCTGATCGCCTTGCCGAGCTTCACGAAGGACTTCGGATATGCGGCTGCCGGGCCGGATGAGGCTGAAAAAGTGGTTTCGACCATAGACGGGTTGAGGTGCGTTGACACGGCAAGCAGTGTCGCGTCCCAACTGGACGGGCTCCCCGGTGTCATACGGTTTACGGCCTTTGCGTCGCGCCACCGCGCGGAGATTCTCTTTGATGAAAACCGAATTGATGCAGCGGCCCTGCGCCGCTTCATCGAAGGGCCGGTTTACGACGAAAAGTCCGACCAGTATCTCTTTCACCGGTTTACAGTAGTGGACATTGATGGTAAGAAGCCGCAAAAATGAAGGTCTGCGATCATCAGGAGCGCTTTGCATGAAAAAGACATCCATTGGCCTTGTTCTCCTTGCCCTTTTGTCGCTTGCCGCGGCCTGTTCCAGGAAGGAGGCCGGGAGCCTGCCTGCCGGGGGGCAACAGGCCGGCGTCGACGATTCCGCCCTGGAGACCGCCGTGTTTTCTGTCCCGGGTATCACGGATGAACGTGTCAGGGAACTGACGGCCGCGCTGGCCGACCTCCCCGGCGTTGTTTCGGCTAAAACGGACAGGGAGAGCGCCGCATTGATGGTGACGTTCAAGCCTGCGGCATCCGACCCGAAGCACATCCTCTCCGCGCTCACGGCCGTTGACCCGCAGGTAACGCTGCAAAGCGTCGGTGAAGCTCGGGAAGATGCGGCCCCGGCCGGACACGATTGCGGGGGCTGTCCGATGCGGCATCAATGCGGCAAGGCGGATCATTGAAGCGCTGCGGTCGGATCCGCGGCCACGAAGCCTTCCCTCGATTCCACGCACAGGGTCGCCTCGAATCCGAGTTTGCTGCGAATGGTCTCCTCTATCCGCAGGCACCGGTCCCCTTGACAGAAAGGCCGCCGATATCAACGAAATCGTGGGTTTCGGCGTCATGATGACGCCTGCGCTGGCCGTAGACGGCCTTGTCAAGGTTACGGGGAAGGTTCCCTCGGTCGATGAGATCAGGGACATCATCGTGAAATCATAATGTCAGGAGAGAAAATCCCATGAAGCCGAAAAAAATCATCACCATCCTGCTCGGCGCTTTCGTGCTGGCCAGCATAGCCTGTCTCATAATCCAGGAAGTGCGCAGACAGCCCGGCAAAGCCTCTGCCGCCGGTAAAGAAGCGGATGGGCCGCAGGGAGACCCTGAAACGGCCGGAAAAAAATCCAAGAAGGAAAAAAAGCAGCCCGCCCGCCGGATTATTGTCTATTACTTTCATGGCGATGCACGGTGCAAGTCCTGCATGACCATAGAAAAATATACGCGCGAGGCCCTGGAAAAGTATTTCACAAAGGAAATACAAAAAGGCCTCATTGAATGGCGCGTCATCAATGTCGACGAGCCGGAAAACGAGCATTACGTCAAGGATTACAAGCTCTTTTCGAAATCCGTTATCCTGTCGGATATGGTTGACGGGAAAGAGAAAAGATGGAAGAACCTTAAAGAGGTCTGGGAGCTGATTCAAAAGAAAGAAGAGTTCCTGACCTACATACGTGACGAAGTGCGCTCGTATCTCAAGGACGATAAATGACCGCGATTGTGCTGGGTGGCCTGACCGCTCTGTGGCTTGGAATCCTGATGTCGATCAGCCCATGCCCCATGGCCACCAATATCGTTGCGATCTCTTTCATCGGCAAGCAGTTCGCCAGCACGCGAAAAATCTTCCTGTCCGGGCTGCTCTACATCCTCGGAAGGGTCGCAAGCTATGTGGCCGTCGGCGTTGTCACCGTGGCCGGCATTTTATCCATTCCCGCCGTGTCGAACTTCCTTCAGAACTACATGAACAAGCTGCTCGGACCCCTGCTCATCGTCGTGGGCATGTTCCTCCTCGAGCTGATAAGGATCCATATACCCGGCCTGGGAAGCGGCGAAAAAGTAAAGGAGCGCGCGCAGAGGGGCGGCGTCTGGGGGGCCGGCCTCCTGGGCATCGTGTTCGCGCTGTCGTTCTGCCCGATCTCGGCGGCCCTGTTCTTCGGCAGCCTGATTCCCCTTTCGGTCAAGCACGGCTCGATGTTCTCGTTTCCCGTGCTGTTCGGGATAGGCACCGGCCTGCCCGTGCTCGTTTTCGCCGGCCTCATCGCCTTCGGGGCCCGCTTCGTCGGCAAGGTGTTCGACAGGCTGACGCGTGTCGAGCTGTGGGTCAGGCGCATCACCGGGGGGATTATTGTTGTCGTGGGCATATATTACTGCCTGAAATATATTTTCGGCGTCAACTTCACCGAGTTAGATAGCTTCTAGAAGTCGAGGTCGAAGACGGGCTCTATGTCGACGGGTATTTTCTCGAGCTTGGCCAGGACCTCCTCCTGCGTGGGCGTCAGCTCACCGTACCTGTCGATGAGCGTTCTGGACCCATCGTAATTGCCCGTGGCCTCGATGGTCAGGCGAGCGCGCGCCAGGTCCGTTGCCGCGGGGCCGATCTTCTCGAAGTCGACCTTGAACGTGCCGCCCACGGCATCGTACGTGTAGCCGCCCTTCTCCATGATGGTGTTCAGGATGACCGCGTTGGCCTTTCCATGGGCCTCGTCCACGCCGAACCTGACCGACCTGAAAATGCTGGCCAGGAACGTCACCCACATCCTCTTTTCCACGTCCTTGCCGTAGAACCCCTTCTCGATGAGAAAGAGCGTATTGGTCATGCCCAGCACGTCGGCCTTGGCCTCCTCGATCGCGCTGTACAGGTCCTTGAGCTCCACGCGGACCTCGGTCTCCTTGCCGTCCTTCTCTATGTAGCCCGGGCCGATCCCGTGGGAGATCTCGTGAAGGAGCACATGGTTGAAAAACTCGTCCCTGCTGACAAATTCGCGCTGGTCGGCATGCAGCACCACCTTGCTGAGGGGCACGAGGATCCCGTCGTACTTCGCGTTGATCAGGTTGCGAAGCAGGACCTTCTTGCTCCCCTTCTCATTGCGCACCCTCTCGTCGTTCGGAAGGTTGAAGGCAATGGTCTGCACGCCCGCCCTGGCGTCGCCGGCCGTGTAGATGACGTCCACCACCGAGATTGGCGTCTCCTTCTTTTTCGCGGCCCCCTTGACCTGCTCGTCCATGGGCAGGGCCGCTTCCATTTCATGCAGGTACCCCTTGATCTTGCCCAGGTCCTCGCTGGCCTTCGGGTCCCTCAGGCAGATGAAGGCCTCGAAAGCCGCCTTGAAACCCAGGAGCGTGTCCTCGTAGGTTTCATAGGGGCCGATGGTAACGTCGATGAGATGGCCGTCCAGGTCCATCCAGTCCACGTCGCTTTCATAATAGTCGTTGGCCAGGAACGCCTTTGCCCTCGACGTGAGGTATTTTTTCAGGCTCTCGTTCTCTGCCAGCGCGGCCGCCTCTCCCAGAAGCCCTGCCGCTTTCTCGAGCTCCTCCCTGTAAAACTCGCTGTAGGGGATTGCCTCGAGCCCGTCCTTCGTCCTTTTGATGATCGTAAAGTTGCTCTCGAAAGCCTCTTTCTGCTTGGGGTTCTTCTCGATCCACTCGTTGAACTCTTCCTTCTTCATGTTGGGAGGATAGAACGTGGCGCCCTTGGTCCGGTACGGAACGTTGATGAAGGGCCGGTACTCGTCAAACCTGTCGTAGGGACCGAAGTTGATATTGAAAAAGCGCTCGATCGCATCCTTTTTCGGGTCATTTACGGTTTTCAGGTCCGCTGTGATCTGCGTGTTGCGGATGCTCACCTGCTTGAAAAACAGATCGTCCATGACGCGGGCCGCTTCGATAATCTTGCCGAGCATCTGCCTTTTCTTGTCGTCCAGGACCGTCTTGTTCCACTCGAGCTTGACCCTGGCCAGCTTGGCGAGCTGCTCCTCCACTCTCTTCCATGCCTTGAACTGCGTTTCCACGTCTTCATCCATCTTCTCCGGTGCCGTCGGCTGCTTATTGTCCGTCATTGGCTGCGTCCCCTCCCCTTGCTGCTGCTGTTTCTTTGACTTGCACCCGCCGGCAAGCAGGGCTCCTGCAACGAGCATGGCGCCAACCAGGCAATACCGGGCCGTGATACTGTTGCCTGTGCCTTGAAAGGTATCTGCTTTTCGTTTCATGCTAACCTCCAGTTTTTTTTCATCCCCTTTCAGTCTTCATTTTCCTTTTACGTCGCTTTTGTTTTACAACACAATCGCCGGAAGAAACAACAGGTTGAGGAGAAGCATCTTCGATATCCAGTTTATATTAATATAGATCCTTTTCGTGGTTTTACTCCCATATTTTCAAAAATGCAACCCGCCCAAAAGGGGACAGGGCACATTAGGGGCCCAAAAGTGCCCTGTCCCCTTTTGGGCGGGTTTTGGGGGTTGCAGAATAAAAAAAAGGGTTGATTGTTGAAATTTTATTATTAATCTGTATTAAATACCTTTTCACATTACCTGTTTTTATCATTCTGCAAGTATTGAGGAGGAAAAGAGCCATGAGCGATCAGGCTGAAGTCATGATAGAGGCAACGGATCTCACGAAATACTATGGCAATCTCAAGGCTATCGATTCCGTCGGCTTCACGCTTCACCGCGGGGAAGTGCTTGGCTTCCTCGGGCCGAACGGCGCCGGGAAGACGACAACGATGAAGATCCTGACCTGCTATTTCTCCCCGAGCTCGGGCAGGTTCACGGTCAAGGGCCTCGACGGGTTCAAGAGCTCCGGCGAGATCAAGAAAACCATCGGCTACCTTCCTGAAAACGCCCCTCTCTACGGCGAGATGACACCGCGGGAGTACCTGGATTTCATCGGGTCCATACGGTCGATCCCGCCCGCCGACATCCGGAAAAAAATCAGGGATATTTCAGACGTCTGCGGGCTCAGCCATGTCATGAGCCAGGAAATCCGGACGCTCTCCAAGGGCTACCGTCAGAGGGTCGGGCTCGCCCAGTCCATGGTCCACGACCCGGAGATCATCATTCTCGACGAGCCCACGAGCGGCCTCGATCCCAACCAGATCGTGGAAATTCGAAACCTGATCAAGGAGATCGGCAAGAAGAAGACCATCATCCTGTCCACGCATAATCTTTCCGAGGTCCAGGTGACCTGCAACAGGGTCATTATCATCCACCACGGGAAAATCGCGGCCGACGCCCCCACGGATAAAATCCAGCAGAGGATGGGGCGCAATTGCTACCAGCTGGTCATGGCCAGGAATGGGCTGGACGATAAAACCGTCATGGAAAAAATCAAGGGGATCGACGGCGTGGACATGGTCGGCCGGTCCGGCGAGGCCGAAGAGAAAACCCTGTCGCTCGATATCGAAGCCAAGGCGAACATCGACCTGCGGCCCACGCTGTTCAACTTCTGCGTGGAGGGCAGCTTCAAGCTCCTCGAGCTGCGCAGGGAGCGGGTCAATCTCGAAAGTATTTTTATGGATCTGACGCGCGATTAACGTGTCTTGTATGTATCCTGGAGGATAAGAAAAAATGAGCAAGGTACTGGTAATAGCAAAAAGAGAGTTTCTTTCTTTCTTCAACAGTCCCGTGGCCTACATCGTCATCTCCCTCTTCCTGCTGACCGTGGGAACGATGTTTTTTGTCCTTGGGGCGTTCTTCCTTCGCGCGGAAGCGACGATGCGGTCTTTCTTCGGCTACGCCCATGTCTGTTTCCTGTTTATCGCACCCGCGCTGACCATGAGGATGCTTGCCGAGGAAAAGCGAACGGGGACCTTCGAGATCCTCGCCACCCTCCCGGTCAAAGAGGTGGAAATCGTCATAGGGAAGTTCTTTGCCGCCCTGAGTATCCTGGTCGTGGCGCTGATCTTCACCTTCCCCTACGCCATCAGCATCTCTTATCTCGGCGACCTGGACTGGGGGCCGGTGGTCGGAGGTTACATCGGCCTCATCCTGCTCGGCGGGGCGTACCTGGCCATCGGCATCCTGGCCTCGAGCTGGACCGACCACCAGATCATATCGTTTATCGTGGCGCTGATGATATCTTTTGCCTTTTACATCATGGACTGGGTCATTAATTTCATTCCGAGCTGGGCCGTGTCGGTGATCAACGCGATCAGCCTTCAGAGGCATTTTACAAACATCGCCAGGGGCGTTGTGGACACCCGGGACCTGATCTTTTTCCTGTCCATCATCGTGTTCGCTCTCCTGTGGGCGACGAGAAGCATTGAAGCAAGAAAGTGGAAATAACCGAGCCCGGCGCCTGCCCGATGCGGGCGCGGCAATGATGCGATAGAGTGAGGAAAAACCATGGAAGAAAGATCACAGGCCAGAGGTGAATCGGCACTGTTCATTCTCATTTTTGCCGCCATCCTGGTAGCCCTGAATATCGTGAGCATCAGGCTGTTCGCCAGGTTCGACCTGACGGCGAACAGGGTCCACTCCCTGTCCGACGGATCCATGCGGGTCGTGGAGGGCCTCAAGGACAGGCTGACGGTCAAGGCCTACTTCACGAAAAACCTGCCGCCGCCGTTCAACGCGACCGAGCAGTACGTCAGGGACCTCCTCGATGAATACCAGGCCAGGTCAAGGGGGAAAATGACGGTCGAGTTCATCGACCCCTCGACGGACGCGCTTGCCGAGGAAGCCCGCACCGCGGGCATCAGGGAGGTCACGCACCAGCTGATCGAAAAAGACCAGGCCTCCGAGAAGAAGGGCTTCAGGGGCCTGCAGTTCATTTACATGGGCGACAGGAAGGTGGTCGAAATAATTACGGACACGCTGGGCCTCGAGTACGAGATCACCTCCAAGCTCAAGCAGCTCATGGAAAAAAAGGAGACCATCGCCTTTCTCCAGGGGCACAACGAGCCGAAAACCATGCGCCCGCCGCCCGAAGACCCCTACCAGATGCAGCAGCAGCCGCCCGCTCCCCTGGAAAACTCACGTAAGCTGCTTGCCCAGTACAACGTGAGGGAGCTCGATCTTCGCAAGGGACAGGATGGCGTCGCCGAAGACATCAAGGCGCTCGTCGTTATCGGCACGAACGACAGGATCCCGGATGACGAGCTGTTCAGGATCGACCAGTTCCTCATGAGAGGGGGAAGCATCGCGTTTTTTGTGGACGGGATCACCGTGGACACCTCGACAGGCATACCGGCTACCGCGGAAAACGATACGGGCCTGCCCGAGTTTCTCGAGCATTTCGGCATAAAGATCAGG
>JBDRLK010000131.1:0-6171 GCA_043813155.1 Pseudomonadota bacterium
GTGATAGTCCCGGCAGGCGCCGCTCCAGTCGCAGCCTTCCTGGGCCTCGCAGGTTTCCCCATCGGCATAACCGGAGCAGGGTGCGTGCGTGCCCGTGCAGGGGTATTCGGGCGAGCAGCCGCACAAATCGCAGGTGTCGGCGCTGCCGAACGCCCGGCATGCGTCGGGTTCGTTTTCACAATGTCCTCCCCCGCCGGAGTCCCACCGGCAGCCGCACCTCTCGCACTCGGTCTCGCTGCTGAAGTCGTCGCACGATCCCGCGCTGCCCGTGCATATTGCGCCCGACGACGGCATGCCCCAGGCGCAGCCGCACGTATCGCACGTTTCGCTCGCCGGGAAGTCCATGCAGGTGCGGTCCTCGTCATTGCATTCACCTTCATCACTGTCCCAGTCGCACAGGCACCTCTCACAATCGTCCCTGTTGGAATAACCCGAGCAGGCCGGCAGGGTGGTCCCGTAACAGGTCTCCGTGCCCATCGTACAGCCGCACGCGGTGCAGCTCGCCTCATCAGCCATCGCCACGCAGGCGACCGTGCCCCTGCAGCGGTCGTCATTCCAGTAGCATCCGCACTCCGATGCATTGCAACCGGCTCGATCCAGGCCGCTGCAATCGATGGAGCTCTCGCCGGCGCAGACATGGGGAGGCGACCAGGAGCAGCCTTCCTGGGTCGCGCAGGTCTCCATGTCCAGGCCTTCGCAGTCCACCGCTGTTCCCGAGCATTCGCCCGCGCCGCAATCAGCATCCACACAGCACTCGGCGCCCTCCCGGCACTCACCGTCGCAGCAGATGCCGCCCGCGCATTCCGTCATGTCCTCCTTGGGCTCGAAATAGCACTCGTAATCGCTCGTCCTCTCGAGGCAGAAGTCCGTGGTGCACGGGCTGCCGTCGACACAGGGACGGATTCCCGAGCCTGCACAGTTTCCTTCGCCGTCGCACGCGTCGGTCGGTGTGCAGAACATGCCGTCGTCGCAGTCCGTGCCTTCGGGCGCGTCCGTCCCCTCGATGCACATGTGCGTATCGCCTGCATCGCACGTTTCCCCGCCGTTGCATGCATTGCCGTCGTCGCAGTCCCCGTTTTCGCGGCACGTCCAGGTGCAGTCCGGCTCGCACCCGTCGCCCGGTTCGTGATTGCCGTCGTCGCACTCCTCCTCGCCCTCTGCCTCGCCGTCACCGCAGCCGGCCGGGATCTCGATCTCCTCCCCGTCGGGCACGTCCCGGCCGTCCCCTGCTTCGACGGCCAGGTCTCTTCCGTCATCGACCGTGTCCGTCTGAGCCGCGTCCGCGTCCAGAAGGCTTCCCCAGGTGCGAAGGCTGCACCCCGCGAGCGCGCAAAGCACCATAACGGCCGCGGCAGGCGCGCTTGCAATTTCCGGATTCTTCATCTTCACCTGTTCCCTGCAGAAGCCTGCGTCATGGAACGGACGGGTCCAGCTTCTTTATCTTGATCTTCGCCTTGGGTTTTTCTTCTTCCTCAGGCGGCTTTGACAGTGCCTCTTCCTTTTCAGACTTTTCTCCCGGTTTTAGCTTCGTGATGGTTATGCCGCTGCTTTTCTTTTCCGGCTTTTCCCCTGGTTTCTCAACCTCGGGCTCGACCGGGGTAATAATGACGACCTCCTTGCCTTTCTCTTTCTCCTTCTCCTTTTCCTTCTCCTTTTCCTTCTCCTTTTCCTTCTCCTTTTCCTTTTCAATCTCCTTGATAAGGACTTCTACTTTTTTTTCCTTGCCGGACGTGTCCGAAGCCTCGCCCGGCCGGCGCAGAACAAAACCCAGGTCCATGTCATCCTCGAGCCTGGCAATCTTCTCCTGCTTCGTGAATCCCTTGGCATTGGCGACGATCGAATGATCCTCGCCGCCGCTCAACCTGATCTCGAGCGGATTTCCCTTTACGGTCCTGCCGTCCACCTTGAAATGCACATCCGCAGGGGAGGCGGCAAGCCTCAAGAGAAAGTCCGGCGGCTCGACGCTTTCCGTCGGCGTTTCGCGAGCTTCCCCCGGCTCCTCCCCCGGCGGCTCGCCAGGCTCCTTCGCCTTGCCTGTGACCGGAAGCTCGATGGGAATCGAAATCCCGGTCTCCTCCCCCCCGCCCTTGTTTCGTTCCCTGATGAGGTAAAATGCTCCGCCCGCTGCCGCGAGAATGAGAAGCACGATAATCGTGACCGCGACGGGAGCGCCGTAGCCTCTTTGTGGCGGCTCGAATGCCTGCTCGCCGATAACGCTCGAGCCGTAGGGTGTCGCGTGTCCCACTTGCCCGGGCATGATTTCCAGGTACGACTTTGACGGGGCCGCGGGCTCGGCCCACTGCTCAACCAGCGGGGCTGCTTCCGGTACGGCAGTGGGCGCGGCTGCGGGAACAGCGGCGGGCGCGGCAACAGGCACGGGGGCCAGCCTGTTGTCATAGACGGTATCCGCCGACGACGATGCAGGCAGCAGCGACGGCAGGGGGCTCGTAATGTCCCTTGCCCCGAAAGGCTCCAGGGCCTTGAAAAAATGCTTGGCCGACGTGAACCTTTTCTCGCGGTCCGATGACATGCCCTTCATGATGACCTGCGCGAGCTCATCCGGAATCCCGGGCAATGCCTGGGACGCAGGGACGGGGTCCGCTGAAACGATCTTGTAAAGAAGCGCGTTGAGGTTCGGCGCATCGTAAGGAAGCTTGCCCGAGATCATTTCGTAAAGCATGATCGACACGGCGTAGAGGTCGATCCTGTGGTCCACGTCGCGGCCCAGCGCCTGTTCGGGCGCCATGTAATAGGGCGTGCCCAGAAAGAATCCCGTCCGGGTCAGCCCCGCGCCTGTCGTGGCCGTGTCCGTGAATTTAGAAATACCGAAGTCCAGAAGCTTTACAAAGTCCCGGCGGCCGGCCACCATGGTGAGAAAGATGTTTTCCGGCTTGAGATCCCTGTGAATGATGCCCTTGGTATGGGCGGCGTCGAGGGCCGAAAGGATCTGCCCGCAGATGCGCGCGGCCCTTTCTATGGGCAGCTTTTTTTCCCGTTTCAGGACATCGAAAAGACATTCGCCTTCGAGAAGCTCCATGACGAGATAGGGCGAGCGGTCGCGGGCAAGCCCCACGTCCGTGACCTCGATGATGTTTTCATGGCCGATGAGCGCCGCGGCCCTGGCTTCCCTGTGGAACCTTTCCAGGATTTCCTTTTCTCTCGAATATTCGGGATGCAGGACCTTGATGGCCACCTTCCGGCCGATGATCGCGTGCGTCGCGACGAAAACAGCGCCCATGCCCCCCTTTCCGAGAAGCTCCTTGATCTCGTATTTATCGTCGAGTATCTGGCCGGGCTGAATCATTTTCGCACGCTCTTTATAAACAATATCCCTATAAAATTTTTACCACATCCTCGAAAAGAGATCAATTTAACTGTTTTTTTCGGGCTCTGAAGTCGCCCCTACCCACCTCGGGCAGGGGAGGCTTAAACCGCAACACCTTATGAACCGGGTCGCCCGAGCATCGACGAGGGCGACAACCTCCCTTCTGCCCCTTTACTGTTCCTGCAGCGTAAGCACAACGCTGTAGATTGCCGTCGGCCCCCGCTGGCCGTCCAGCCATCCAAGGTCCTCGCCGTTCAGCGGGGAGCTGTAATTATAGACCAGGAAATCGCCCCCCCCCTTGGGCACGGCAGTGGGAAAGCAGGTGTCGCCCCTGGAGGGCAGGTCGATGACAAACTCGATGGACATGCCGTAAGGATCGATCTGCCAGACGGCGCAGCGTTTGGGCCTGTCCCAGTAATCGAGGGAATACTGGAAAAACTGTTCCTCCGGCGACAGGTGATCGTAGCCGAGATCGAAGTTTCCTGTTTCGGAAACATTGCGGCGCCCGATGAGGAAGGGGACGCCTTCATGCATGAACACGAGAGGCGAGTCGTACTTTTTCGGATCGGCGACGCACGTCCACTCGCCCAGTGCGTCCGGCCGGGCCCGGCAGATTTTCGACCCGAAGCCCGCTTCGTCCCCGGCCTCGTTCCGTCCCACGGCAACGAGGCTCCCGTCCTCGAGAAAGGCGAAGTCCGTCTCCGACACGCCCCCCTCGAGCACCACGGGCTGGTCCGGAATGACCGGCTCCCACGTTGTGCCGTCCTCCGTGGTCAGCCAGTGCACCTTGATGACCTTGTCGTCGGAGCCGTAGATATCGCCTCCCCCCATGTACCCGATCAGGTAGGCAACATCGTCGATGACGCGCGCGCGCCATGGCATGAACCCCTCGAGATACGACCACTCGTCCGCGCTCCAGTTCCCCTCCCCGTCCCTTGCGCTCACCTTCATGCCCTGGGGTACGAACGCGGTCGGATCCCTTCCGAGCACGGCAAAATAGAGAATCAGCCTGCCTTCCAGGGCCATGAACTCGGGCTCGCGCAGATCGGTCTCGAGAAAAAAGGTGTGCTCGTAATCCCACGTCTCCCCGTCGTCCGCGGAGCTCACCACGTGAATCCTTGCCTCCGGGCTTGCGAAATGGTCCGGGGCCGTGCGAAAGGCCAGGAAAAGCCTGCCGTCGAACTCGATGATGTCGAGGTTGTTGTTCCCCGCCTGCGTCTCGGCCTCGTCAGGAAGGCTCGACGACGGGACAACGCGCACGGGGTCGGACAGGCTCGCCGTGAAAGCCGGCAGCTCGGGCGGGGGCATGTCCTCGGCGGCCGCGTCCTGCCCGGCGTCCGTTTCCGCGTCCTCATCCGCCGGCCCGCTGTCCGGGCAGCCGGTGCCGGCCGGCGCGAGCAGGAGGATTATTGCCGCGGCCCTGCCCGCCCATGCCATGCATCCCCGGGAAACCATTTTTTTCAGGGCTGTTGCCATTTCACGGTTACACTATAGCCCATATCGCCTCCATTTCAATGAAAATTACTCACACGGGTTATCCGGCCGGGTCGAAGGGGCCGGGCCTATTGACTTGAAAGGACAACACACATAAACATTTACCCGATGAATCGAAGCGCAGTCCTCCCGATCGTGCTGTGCAGCCTGCTTTTCGGCCCCGGCTGCCGCAGGGAGAGCCGGCCTGCTCCCCCGGCGGAAGAAAAACCGCTCAGGGCCCTGGACCCGGCCATAGAAAGCACCACGGTGGAAGCGCTCATGGCTCTCGGCTACGTGGAAGCCGCCGAGGACGCGCCTCCCGGCGCAAAGCTCGGGGTCCTGAAACACGACGCCGATCTCGCCTTCCAGGGCTTTACCTACATGACCAGCACGGCCGGCGCGTGCTCCTCCCAACTCGTCGACATGGACGGGAAGGTGGTCAGGTCCTGGAAGCATGAGCCCTGCATGGAATGGGACAACTCGGTCCTCCTGCCCACGGGCGAGGTGCTGGCCGTGCACAAGTACCCGGTCAAGCGCCGGACCTCGGACGAAATGGCCGGGGCGCGCAGGCTCATAAAATTCAGCTGGGACGGCGGGATCGTCTGGGAAAGACAGATCGCTGCCCACCACGACGTGGGGCTGACACCGTCAAACAGGATCGCGGTTTTGACCCGCCACGTTCACCTTATCCCGAAAATCCATCCGGACGTTCCCGTTCGAGACCATTTCATCACCATCCTGGACCAGAAGGGAAAGGTCGTGGAAAGCGCGTCGATCACGCAGATCATGCTGCGGTCGCCCGACGTCTACACGATCAAGAAGCGGCCGCCGAGAATGAAGCAGGGGCAGATGCAGGTCGAGCTCGTTCATGCCAACGCCGTGGAGTGGATGGATGACGACGACCTCGCGAAGAAGCACCCGATCTACGCCAAGACAAACGTGCTCATCTGCATGCGCGCCCAGGACTCCGTCGCGATCATCGACTGGAAGAAAAAGAAGATCGTCTGGACGTGGGGAAGGAACGTCCTGTCCGGGCCTCATGATTCCACGGTGCTCGAAAACGGCAATATCCTGATTTTCGACAACGGGCTGAAGCACAAGCGGTCGCGCGTCGTGGAGCTCGACCCTGTCGCGAAGAAAATCGTGTGGGAGTACAAGGGCCCGGACGACAATCCTTTCTTCACCGGGTCCATGGGCGCGAGCCAGCGCCTGGAAAACGGCAACACGCTCATCACGGTTTCCGGCAGCGCGCGCGTCTTCGAGGTCACCCCGGGCGGCCGGATCGCCTGGGAGTATCTCAACCCGATCCTGAACGACGCCGGAAAACCCGTGGCCGTCTCGCGCGCCCGCCGCTTCGCCGGGTCTCCCGGGGC
>JBDRLK010000132.1:0-2417 GCA_043813155.1 Pseudomonadota bacterium
CGATGGAATAGAGAGCCGCGAGCGAGCCGAGCGGAGCCCTTGTGCAGCGAGAGCGAGGCGAGTGAGTGGCCCGGCGGCCGTCACCGCAGGGAGTCGTACGTGCACCTGTGGGGCCCTGAAAATTATGTGTATAATATTCAGCCCTTCAGGGCCGCCTTGGCGGGGCTAAAGCCCCGCACTACTGGTCGTCTTTGATGATGGCGACGAGCTCCGGAAGGTCGATTCCCAGGTTCTTCAGGGTTTCGATTTTAGGGACGCCGTTTTGCGTCCAGCCGCGGCGCTTGTAGACCGCGTCCATGAGCTTTTCATACTGGTCCATGCGATAGTCGCGAAGGAGCTTTACCTTTTCCTCCGTGCTCGTGCTTTCGGTGTCGATGCCGATCTTCTCCTTCAGCTGTTTGTCGTAGCGCCCGGCGCGCGACGCGTACTCCTCGACGGTCACGGGGCCGGCGGCGCGGTAGGGTATCCTGTCGTGCTCGCGCGTCCCGAAGCCGAGCATCCTGCACAGGACCCTCTGCAGGTTGTACACGCGGGCGGACTGCTCGATCATCTTGTCCTCGTCGACCTTGATGCCCGTCATCCCCTCAAAGAAGTTGAAGTAGTTGCGCATGTGGTCCGGGACCTTGTTCGGCTCCTCCTCCCTGTAGTTGTCCGCCGGGACAACGTCGTTCCACACGATCTTGCACAGGCCCAGGAGCCCGAACCAGGTCCTCCAGAGCGGGAAGAAGTGCAGCGCCTCGGCCTTGTCCTCGAACGTGGGGATCTGGTTGTTGACCATGTCCATGAAGATGAGCCAGGCCTCGTCGTGCTGCGGGCCCTTGACGGCAAGGCCGTAGCCGCCCTGCTGGGCCAGCGATTCCTTGGTCACGTACTCGGAGAACTCGAGCCCCTTGACCTCCATGCCGATGTCCTCAAGGAACTGACTGTCCTTGCCCTCGGCGCTCCATTTCTTCTTCAGCCACCGGATGCCCTGGCCGGCCTCCACGCCGAACCCTTTCCCCACGGCCATCTGGTGCAGGAGCTCGAGGACCTCGTTCGTGGCGCCGAAGGCGAGCTTGAGCCCCCCGGTGTCCTTTTCGTCGATCACGCCGGCTTCGAAAGCTTCCATGATGAAGGCCGTGGTGGTGCCGACCGAAATCGTGTCCACGCCGTAGGTGTCGCAGTAGAAATTGAACTCCACGCAGAAGTCCGCGTCAAAGCAGCCCATGTTGGCCGAGGCGGCCGCGGTCTCGTACTCCGGCCCGTCCACCGTGACCCGCTCGCCCCTGTAGGGACCCGTCTTGAGCTCGAAGTCGTCCACCGCCTTGGCGCAGGCCATGGAGCAGCCCATCCAGCACCCGTCCGCGTGGCCCTGCGTGAAATACTTCGACTTCAGGACCGATGTTTCGAGCCGCCAGGCCTCCGGGTGCTTGCCGAACTTGAAGTTGTGCACGGGAAGAAGGTCGTACTGGTTCATCACGTCCACGATGTTCGCCGTTCCGACCTCGCGCATCCGGCACTGGACCTTGTCGAGGGTGGCCATCTCGGCGTTGACCTTCATGCCGTGGTTGCGGATCCTGACCGGGTCGACGGGGTTGTTCTTGTCGTCGACGATCTCGATGGCCCCCGTGGGGCAGACGTAGGCGCAGGAGGTGCAGCCCACGCAGTGGCGGTCGACCTGGCCGAAGGGCATGGTCAGGTGGCGCTTGATGCCCCTGCCCGCGAAATCAAGGATTTCCTCCATCATGAATTCCCTGCAGGCGCGCACGCAGTGGGAGCACAGGATGCAGGCGTTCGGGTTATCGTCGGTCAGCTCGCTGCCGAGCCGCGAGCTCGTTACCCCGCATTGCTTGGCGATTTCCTGAACAGCGCGGACGTTCGGCCATCGGCCCAGGACCATTTCGGCAAGGATCCTGCGGTGCTGCTTCACTTCCTCCGTGTCCGTCCTGGCCTCGAGCGGCTCGCGGACGGGGTAATTGCAGGCCGTGACGAATTTCTTCTTCCCCTTGAGCTCGATTTCACAGATGCAGAGCCTGCAGTTGCCCGACGGCGTAAGGTCCCTGTGGTGGCACAGGGTGGGGACGTGAAAGCCGGCCTCGCGCAGGGCGGCGAGAAGGAACGTTTCTTTCGCGACCCTGACTTCCTTGCCGTTTACCTTGATGCTGATTTTTTCGGTCATGGCTGCTTCACCTCCACCGGCGACTTGATCTCCACGGCGCCGTACGTGCACACCTCGAAGCATAGGCCGCACTTGATGCACTTGTCCATGTCCAGCACGTGAACCTTCTTTTTCTTGCCCGCTATCGCGTCGGACGGGCAGGGCTTTATGCAGGCAAGGCACCCCGTGCATTTTTCCGCGATGATGGCGTAGGCGATAAGCTCCTTGCACACGCCGGCCCTGCATGTCCGGTCCCTGATGTGCTCCTCGTACTCCTCCC
>JBDRLK010000133.1:0-6979 GCA_043813155.1 Pseudomonadota bacterium
ACCCTCTGCGCCGAGCTGGGGAATTCCGACCTCATTGTCGGCGCGGTGATGCTGCCGGGCGACAAGGCCCCGTATCTCATCACGCGCGACATGCTCAAGCTTATGAAAAAGGGGTCGGTTATCGTGGATGTTTCCATAGACCAGGGCGGGTGCGTGGAGACTTCCCGCCCCACGACGCACACGCATCCGACCTTCGAGGTGGACGGCATAATCCATTACTGCGTGGCGAATATGCCCGGTTGCGTTCCACTCACCTCGACATACTCAATTACGAAACAAACCCTGCCCTATGCCATGGAAATCGCCGACAAGGGATGGATAAGCGCGTTGCGCAGCAACCAGGCGCTGGCCAGGGGCTTGAACGTTGCCTGGGGCCGGGTCATCTACAGGGCAGTGGCGGACGTATTCAAATTCTCCCACCTGCCGGTGGACGAGGCATTCAGGCTCGAAGAGCACGCCTGAGCCGGGTCAGGGGATTTTCAGCCGGGGTCTGCTTCCTCTCCCGCCTCTGCAACAAGAATCATGGGCCGGCCGCTCCAGGTCCAGCGTACAAAGCCATACCTGCACGAATTGCCTGCTCGTTGAGTCCCACACGACCGACAAGGGACCCCACGGCACCCTGGAGCCTTGTGTCGTGGAGGGACAGGCAACCCAAAGCCCCTTTGTTGTTTTTACAATTGCAATTTGGCCCGATATTTGCGTGTCCTTCCATTCATGAAGCTGCACCCTGCCTCATACGGGGATCATGACGACAACCTGGTCCCGCGCATAACGATCATCTGTCTTCTGCTGATACTGTACGGGACGGTCGGCATCTGTCTCAATATCATATGGGAGACAAGCGTGATCTACACGCACCTGGCCTACATTCCCATCGTGCTGTCCGGCGTCTGGTGGGGAAGAAGGAGCCTGATCGTAGCAGCGGTCCTGGCCGCCTTTCTTCTTTCATACCACTTGTTCCGGATAAACGCCGGTGCGCTGCTTAGCGACCTCGCCCGCTGCGGCTTTTTCGTGCTCGCGGCGTTTTTCGTCGGGGGGAGGAGCCAAAAGCTGCTTGAGACTAATAAATCATTATCAGCTTCAGAAGAGAAATACAGGCTGCTGGCCGAAAACGCCCTTACAATAGCTTTTGTGTACACGAATGATCACAAGATAATATATGCCAATACGAGATTCACAAACATACTGAAGTTCAAGCAGCAGGACCTGCCGGAAATGACCCTGTGGGATATTGTGTACAAAGAGGATGCCGGGATGGTAAAAGAGCTTGTTGACGCTCGACTGGAGAATCCCCTGGCGGACCTGCGATACGAATCCAGGTGGAATGATAAAAACGGAAAGGTTCTATGGATGGACGTTGCAAGCGGGGCAATCGATTTCAAGGGCGAAAGCGCCATCCTGGTCAATGCCTACGATATCACGGCCAGAAAGGAGGCCGAGCTGGAGCGCGAGCACCTCACGGCCCTGGCCGGGAAGCAGGAGGACCGGTGAGCCGGGCCGGGGGTCGACGTTTACGATAAGGTTGCCCATCGCCTTTCGATTGGAGCAACAACGGGCGCAAGGCGGGAACCGCATGGTCTCGCCGTGCTTGACCGGGAGGAGATAGTCAGCGGGTTCAAATCCACCGTCGAGCGCACCGACGGGAGCGCTCGGAAATTATTGCAACGTCCGGGTTGACTTGGCCTGCAGTTTGCTTGATTCTCAGATTTGGCGTGAAAGACAAGCCGTCATGCGCTTGAGCGCGGCGGCATCGAGCCGGGGGATCGATAAACAATCCCCCGTTGTGCCATGATTTCTGAAAAATACAAGGCCAGGATTACAACACCCGAAAGCGCGTTTCGAAGGATCAAAAGCGCGCAGAGGATATTTGTTGCATCGGGCTGCGCCGAGCCCCGGTATCTGGTCGGAGAGTTGATCAAGTACTCCGGCAACCTGTCGAGCAACGAGATCGTGCACCTTCTATCCGTCGGGACGGTCAGCAGGTGCGCGGAAATAGACGGCGACAAGCTTCGGCTCAATTCATTTTTCGTGGGGGAAAAATCCCGGCAGGCCACGGCCAGGGGAAGCGCGGATTACACGCCGGCGTTTCTGTCCGAGATTCCAGGGATGTTCAGGAACGGAACGCTCAAGATCGACGTGGCCATCATCCATGTCACACCCCCGGACGCCAGCGGCGCCTGCTCCTACGGCATAAGCGTCGAGGTCGTAAAGCCCGCAGCGGAGGCCGCGGGCCTTGTCATCGCGCAGGTCAATCCCAGGATGCCGCGCACCCACGGGGACAGCACCATCCACGTCGACGACATCGATGCCATTGTTCTGAAAGAGGAACCCATCATTGAATGGCAGCCCCAGCGCTCGGTGCCCAACGACCTGGCCCTGAAGATAGGCAGCAACGCGGCCAGGCTCGTGGACAACGCCTCGACCATCCAGGTGGGGATAGGGAAAATCCCCGACGGGATTCTCATGTGCCTCAAGGACAAGAAGGACCTGGGCGTCCACACGGCAATGTTTTCAGACGGCCTCATGTATCTCGTGATGAACGGCGCCGTGAACAACAGGAAAAAGAGCCTGCACCCCGGGAAAGCCGTTGCCACCTTCTGCATGGGAACGAAGAAGCTGTATGATTTCGTCGATGATAATCCGGACTTCGAGTTTTATCCCTGCGATTACGTCAGCGACCCCTATGTCATCGGGAAGAACAATGCAATGGTATCCATAAACTGCGCGATCGAGATCGACCTCACGGGACAGGTCTGCGCCGACTCCATCGGCACGCAAATCATAAGCGGCATCGGGTCCCAGTCCGATTTTGTCAGGGGGGCAAAAAGAAGCGAGGGCGGCAGGTCCATCATCGTCCTGCCGTCCACGGCGCTCGGCGGCCGTGTTTCACGGATAAACGCGCAGCTTTCGCCGGGGGCCGGAGTCGTGACAACGCGGGGGGACGTCCAGTACGTCGTCACTGAATACGGAATAGCGAACCTCGAGGGGAAATGCCTCAGGGAGCGCGCCCTGGCCCTCATTGAGATCGCCCACCCCAAGTTCAGGGACAAGCTCCTCGACGAGGCTAAAAGGACACACACCATCTACGACGACCAGGCAATCCCGCCCATCGGGTACGAACCGCCCCTGGACGATTGGGAATATTCCCAGACCCTGAAAGACGGGACAAGTATCCGGGTCATGCCGATCCGGCCTTCCCACGAAAGGGCGCTGCAGAGATTCAAGTACTCGCTGTCCGATGAAGACGTCTTCCTCAGGTTAATGAGCGTGGGAACGAAATTCACACACCGCAGGACCATGCCGCTGACGGTCATTGACTACGTCAATCACATGGCCGTCATCGCCGCGGTCGGGCCTCACGGTCGCGAAGAAATCGTCGCGGTCGGAAGGTACTATAACGACCAGGACGCGAACATGGCGGAGGTCGCCTTCACGGTGCACGAAAAATGGCGCAGGAGAGGGATCGGGACGCTTCTGCTCAAGCAGCTGACGAAGATCGCCAGGCAGCACGGCATCATGGGCTTCAGGGCCGAGATTCTCGTCAGGAACAGGGCCATGATGCGGCTCTTTCACAAGAGCGAGTGCGTGATGCACTCGCGCTGCGACGGCGACATGTTTTCCCTCTCCTATACATTTGACGTTTAGAGCCCGTGTTACCCGTAAAGTGTAAAGATGTTTTACAGCTCGGGTCTTTACACGGTACTTCGGCCCATGAAATTCACATCTATTCTGAAATCAGCCCCCGGACCGGCCCGGCGCCGCCCGTGAAGTGTAAAGAATCTTTACAGCCCGGCCGCGTCCCCCCTTATGTAAATGAACCGTGATTCACTATTTTTCCAGGCTTTGGATGCCCTCTTGCCATGGTATGAACGTTGCACAGTGGATGAAAGCCGAAGGGGTCCGATGATGCAAATGAAAACCTGGAGGCAAGGAGTATTTTAAATGAGCAGTAAATCAGAAAACGAGAAGATGTACAGGCCGAGTACGGAGTTTTCAAAGAAGGCCCATGTCAAGACCTATGATCAATACCTGAAAATGTACGACATGAGCGTGAAGGACCCTGAGGGTTTCTGGGGTGACATGGCGGAGAGAATGGTCAGCTGGGATGAAAAATGGGACAAGGTGCTGGAGTGGGAATTCGAAACCCCGAAAATTCAGTATTTTATCGGCGGGAAGCTCAATGTTTCATACAACTGCCTCGACAGGCACATAGAAAACGGAAACGGAGACGTGATTGCGCTCATATGGGAAGGGGATGACCCGTCGCAGAGCACGCTGCTTACCTACAGGCAGCTTCACAGGAAAGTCTGCAAATTCGCCAATGTGCTCAAGAGCCTTGGCGTGAGCAGGGGCGACAGGGTCTGCATATTCCTGCCCATGATTCCGGAGTTGCCGATCGCCATGCTGGCCTGCGCCAGGATAGGCGCGATTCACTCCGTTGTTTTCGGGGGATTTTCCGCCGATTCCCTGAAGGGAAGAATCATCGACAGCCAGTCGAAAGTCCTCGTGACATCCGATGGTGGATACAGGGGCGGCAGGACCATTCCACTCAAGCGGGCGGCGGACAACGCCCTGGAAGACCCGGAAGCGGGCTGCATACAAAAGGTCGTGGTCGTGCGCAGAACCGGGGAAGACGTGCAGATGAAGGCCGGAAGGGACCTTTTGTGGGATGATCTCATGGAGGATGCGTCCAGCGCATGCATTTGCGAGAGCATGAACAGCGAGGATCCCCTCTTCATGCTCTACACGTCCGGATCGACGGGAAAGCCGAAGGGCGTTCTCCACACGCAGGGCGGCTACCTCGTTTATGCCGTCTGCACGTTCAAATACATCTTCGATTACAGGGACAACGACATCTTCTGGTGCACCGCGGACATCGGATGGGTGACCGGGCACACCTACATCGTGTACGGCCCGCTCGCTTTCGGCGCCACCAGCGTGATGTTCGAAGGCGTCCCCACGTATCCGGATGCGGGCAGGTTCTGGGATGTCGTGGACAAGTGGAAGGTCAGTATCTTTTACACGGCCCCGACGGCCATCAGGGCGCTGATCGGGAAAGGCAATGATTTCGTGACAAGGGCAAGCCGTTCGACCCTCAGGCTGCTTGGAACCGTCGGTGAACCTATCAACCCCGAGGCGTGGAAGTGGTATCACAGCGTGGTCGGTGAAGGGTGCTGCCCGATCGTGGATACGTGGTGGCAGACCGAGACGGGCGGCATTCTCATCTCTCCCCTTCCGGGAGCATTCGACCTCAAGGCGGGGTCCGCGACATTGCCGTTTTTCGGCGTTGTTCCCGAGATTGTCGATGAACACGGCAAGGAGCTGAGCGGAGAGGGGCAGGGAAGACTGTGCATAACGAAACCTTGGCCCGGAATGGCCAGGACGCTTTACGGCGACCACAAGAGGTTCAGGGATATGTATTTCTCGATTTTTCCGGGCAAGTACTTTACCGGCGACGGCGCCAGGCGTGACAAGGAAGGCTATTACTGGATAACCGGAAGAATCGATGACGTCATCAACGTTTCGGGGCATAGAATCGGGACCGCCGAGGTGGAATCGGCCATCAACTCCCATCCGTCCATCGCCGAGAGCGCGGTCGTCGGTTTCCCGCATGACATCAAGGGGCAGGGCATCTATGCGTTCATCATCGCCAAGGAAGGGGCGGAAAACATCGAAGGGCTGGAGAAAGCTCTCGTTTCCGTCGTGAGAGAAAAGATCGGTCCGATCGCCACGCCCGACAAGATACAGCGCTCGAGCGGGCTTCCCAAGACGAGGTCGGGGAAAATCATGAGGAGGATTCTCAGGAAAATAGCCGCCGGAGAAGTGGATCAGCTCGGCGATACCTCGACGCTTGCCGACCCGGCGGTCGTGCAGGACCTGATCGGCGGGAGAAAGTAACAACGCTTCACGGGGAGCCATCGGAAATTGAAGCACAAAATTCATTCAGCCATTTTCCTTGCAGCTGCGGTTGCGGCGTTTGCAGGCGGAAGCGTATCAGGGGTTATGGCCCAGGAGCCGCCCCGTCCCGAGGCCGTGGAAGAATCGCCGTCTGCTTCCGCAGAAGTGGGTACCGGGACGCAGGCGGCCGGGGAGGTGCTGGTTTCTCCCGGGCCGCCTGCCGAACCTCATGCCGCGCCGAAGCCCCCGAAGAATCCGGATGAACCTGCGCCGGATGACGGCATTTCTCTCGTGAAGGCCGGGTGGGGTGAAATGAAGATTTCGGGCGTCATGCAGGTGCTGCTCATGCTCCAGGATATCACCGACGAAGGCAGCACGGACCTCACCAGCGACGAAGGCAAGGACCTTGGATTCAGAATAAAAAGAATGAGGATAATCATTACGGGAGGGTTCCTCGACAATAAAATAGGCTACCTGATTCAGGGGGACATGATCAACGAGGACGGGTTCCTGCTCGATGCCAGGGCGATCATCAGGCCGTTCAAGGGCATCGAGCTGCGCTTTGGAAGAATGGTCCCGAACTTCACCTACTACATGCCGCAGAACACCGGGAGGCTGATGCTGATCGACTACCCGGTCGTGACCGCCAAGTTCGCCACGTGGTGGCAGGTCGGCCTGGATGCCTCCTACGTGCACGAGTATTTTGAAATCATTTTCGGCATATATAATGGCGTAAGATTCAAGCATGAGGACGTCAGCGACGTGCGGGGAGACGGATCGGCTCATGTTTCGTCTCCGCAGCTTGCAGGGGGATACATGTCGGCAACTTCGTCCAACCTGAAAGACAACGATACCGGAAAAGACATACTCGTAAGAATTCTTGGCAAGCCTTTCAAGGGTTTTACATTCGGCGCATACCTGTGGTACGGGCTGCCTCAATACGCCTACTGGGCCGCCGGCTCCGACATTGCCTCGGAAGAGCCCGTGGATTCAAGGGCGGATCTGGTTCACTTCGGAGTGGAAGCCAGGTATCTCAATGACAATTTCTGCATCCTGGCCGAGTACGCGATGAGAAGAATAG
>JBDRLK010000134.1:0-5479 GCA_043813155.1 Pseudomonadota bacterium
CTTCTCAGCGGGACGGGCGACGTGATCGAGCCTGATGACAATATCATCGCCATCGGCAGCGGGGGCCCCTACGCGCTTGCTGCCGCGCGGGCGCTGATCAAGCATACGGATCTTTCGGCCGGGGAAATTGTCGAAAACGCCATGGGAATCGCAGCGGACATCTGTATCTATACGAACAGGGACCTGGTCATTGAAGAGGTCGCCAAGGGGAAGAAGGGAAAATGAGATGAATGATTGCAAGGCATCGGACGTGGTGTTGAAGGAGTTTCAGCTCCCGGCAAGCTCTTCAAAGGCCAGCATGTTTACTCCGCGGGAAATTGTTTCCGAGCTCGACAGGTTTATTATCGGCCAGAACAAGGCGAAGAAAGCCGTCGCGATAGCGCTTCGCAACCGCTGGAGGAGGCAGCAGGTGCCGCCTCCCCTCAAGGACGAGATCGCTCCGAAGAACATCATCATGATCGGGCCCACGGGAGTCGGGAAAACCGAGATCGCGCGCAGGTTGAGCAGGCTTGCCCAGGCGCCCTTCGTCAAGGTGGAGGCGAGCAAGTTCACCGAGGTCGGATACGTCGGACGGGACGTGGATGCGATCGTCCGGGACCTTATCGAGGTGTCCGTCAGGCTCGTGAAGGAGGAGGAGCGCAAGAGGATCATGGCAAGGGCGACGGACGTGGCGGAAGAAAAGCTGCTCGACCTGATGCTCAAGCGAAGGAGAAAAAAAACCTCGTTCGAGGGCGACATCGGGCTGAACGCGGCCGACGAGGCCCGTCAGGACGCCGAGGAAAGGGAGAACCTGCGAAAGAATCTTCGGGACGGCAATCTCAATGACAGGGCGGTCGAGATACAGGTGCAGGACAAGGGGATGCCTCTCGTGGAAATATTCTCCTCCCAGGGCGGAATGGAGGACATGGAAATAAAGATGCAGGAGATGTTCCAGAATCTTCCGGGGCTCGGCGGCAATAAAAAGAAGAAAACGAGGAAGGTAACGGTGGGCGAGGCATTCGACGTCATGGTGGGGGAAGAGAGCGAGAAGCTCATCGACATGGACAAGATCATCAGGGAAGCCCGCATGAGGGCCGAGCAGAACGGCATCGTTTTCATCGACGAGCTCGACAAGGTGGCGGGCCGCCAGGCGTCGGCGCACGGCCCCGACGTCAGCCGGGAAGGCGTTCAAAGGGACCTGCTGCCCATCGTTGAAGGCACCACGGTCGTGACAAAGTACGGCGTGATCAGGACCGACCACGTCCTCTTCATCGCCGCGGGCGCGTTTCACGTGTCAAAGCCGAGCGACCTGATCCCCGAGCTCCAGGGCAGGTTCCCCATAAGGGTCGAGCTTGACGCCCTGACCAAGGAGGACTTTTTCAGGATACTGACCGAGCCCGAAAACGCCCTCACGCTGCAGTATATCGCTCTGCTCAAGACGGAGGGCCTGAAAATCGAGTTCCAGGAGGACGCGCTGAGAAAAATCGCGGAGACGGCCGAGGTGGTGAACCAGAAAAGGGAAAACATCGGCGCCCGCAGGCTCCACACGATCATGGAGGCGCTGCTCGACGAGGTATCCTTCAGCGCGCCCGAGCAGTCCGGGTCCACGGTCGTCGTTGACAGGAAGTTTGTGGAGTCAAAGCTCGAGCCGCTCCTGATAAGAGAAGAAGATTTCTACATCCTGTGACCTCTCAATACGACAGCACGCGGCCGCAGTCAGGGCAGGTCCACGTCACGTGGTTGCACGTCAGGCCCCATGCGTTCTCGTCCATGCAGGGCTGGCACATGCGCAGCCCGCAGGGGCAGGACCAGAAAAAGGACGCCTCCCTGCCGCAGCACGGGCATTGACCGGAGCCCCCGGCGCTCGGGGAGCCCGACCTCTTCCTGCGGGCTCTTCTCCCCCTCATGTTCGAAACCCTCTTCATGGTGAGATCATGATGCCCATGCCGTACCCCCGGAGACCGGAACAAATGCTGCTACCGGAAAATGGTGCTCCGTTGAACCATGCCGTAACATTCAAGCGCCGGCATCGGGCGGTTTTATCTTCCCGGACAGGAAGGAGGCGAGCAGGGTGTTGCGCTCCCTCACCTTGTCGTTTTTTATGGCGATGGCCAGGGCCTTCTTGGTCCCCACGAGCACGGCCAGCTTCCTGGCCCTCGTGACGGCCGTGTAGATGAGGTTTCTCTGGAGCATGATGAAATGGGACGTGGAGATGGGGACCACGACGGCGTCGTACTCGCTGCCCTGGGACTTGTGGATGCTGATGGCGTAGGCCTTGACGAGCTCGTCGGTCCTTTCCGAGCCGTACGTGACGTGCCTGCCGTCATAGTCGACGGTGAGCGTCTTCTCCTCCGCGTTGGCGCCCACGACCACGCCGATGTCGCCGTTGAACACCTCGAGATCGTAATTGTTCCTGATCTGCATGACCTTGTCGCCCGGCGTGATGGGCCCGCTCGCTCCCGGGACCCTCTGCCCGGCCCTGTTGAGAACGGACGAGAGCCTCTCGTTCAGGCTCTGGGCGCCCATGACGCCCTTGTGCATGGGCGAGAGCACCTGGATGCCCGTCAGGGGGTTGAAGGTGTATTTCGCGGGGATTCTCGACGTTGCCATTTCGACCACCGCGTCGGCGATCGCCTCGGGCTCGGCCCTGTCGATGAAGAAAAAATCCTGGGTCTGGCCGCTGTCCGGGTGGAAGGCGGGCATGGAGCCGCTGTTGATCCTGTGGGCGTTCGAGATGATCATGCTCGAAGCGGCCTGCCTGAAAATCTCGTCGAGCCTGGTCACCGGGACTTTTTCCGAGTTTATGAGATCCCTGAGCACGCATCCGGGCCCCACGGACGGAAGCTGGTCCGCGTCCCCGACGAGCAGCAGCCCGGTGCCGGCTTTCAGGGCCCTCAGGACGCAGTAGAAGAGCCGGATGTCGACCATGCTCATCTCGTCGACGATGAGCATGTCGCACTTCAGGGGATTGTCCCTGTTGTGGTCGAAGGTCCTGCCGGCCGGGCTCCACCGCAGCAGCCTGTGGATGGTCTTGGCCTTGCGGCCCGTTGTATCCGAAAGCCTCTTGGCGGCGCGGCCCGTCGGCGCGCAGAGGAAAACCTTCCTGTCAAGCCTCCTGCAGATGGCCGTGATCGCCCTCACGATGGTGGTCTTGCCGGTCCCGGGCCCGCCCGTGATGATGGACGCCTTTTCCGTGAGCGCGGCGGCGATGGCGTCTCTTTGTTTTTGCGCGAAGGTCATGCCGAATGACCTCTGCGCGCGGCTTATCTGCCTTTCAGGCTCGAAGGCCTTGTCTGTTTTTTTCCGGGCCGTGAGGAGCGTTTCGAGCATCCCGGCCGACTGCGTTTCCATCATGAAGAGGCCGCGCGTGTAGACGCACTCGAACGGCTCGCTGCAGCCCGGCATGTCCCCCACCTCCACCGAGACGAGCTGCCGGCGCTCGATCATCAGCGCCAGCTCTTTTTCGACCTTTGGGAGGTCTATGGAAAGCGCGGCGGCCGCGGCCTCGAGCAGCTGCTGCTTCGTGAGGAAGCAGTGGCCCTCGGACTCGGCTTCGCCCAGCACGTGCATGGCCCCGGCCCTGATTCTTTCGGGCGAATCGCTCATGAGGCCCAGGTTGAGGGCCAGCCTGTCGGCCATTCTGAACCCTATCCCGGTGATGTCCCCGGCAAGCCTGTAGGGATTTTTCGTGACCTCGCTTATCGTGCCGTCCTTGTATTGCCTGATGATCCTGATCGCGTAGGCAGGCGTAATGCCGTGGGAATAGAGAAAGAGCATGGTCTCCCTCTCCTTCTCCCTCTGTTTCACGAACTGCCCGATCTTCTCGATCCTGTTCTTCCCGAGGCCGCGGATTTTTCGCAGCTTCTCGGGATTCTCCTCGATAACCTTGAACGTGTCCTGGCCGAACTTCCTGACGATCCTCTCGGCGAATTTTCCGCCGATGCCCGGAATGCCCCCGCTGCCGAGGTATTTCTCTATTCCGTCGAGCGTGGAGGGCATGACGGGAGTGGCTTTCAGGATCCGCAGCTGCGGCCCGTACTTGGGGTGATCCTGCCAGTGGCCCTCGACGATCATGTCCTCGCCCTCGCTGCAGGAGGCCAGCTCCCCCACGGCCGTGAAGACGTCCATGGATTTATGGTCCCTGAGCCTGATGACGCTGTAGAGCGTCTCATCGTTGCGGAAGGTGACGCGCTCGACGCTGCAGTGCATTTTCTTTGTTGTTTTGCCGCCGGTTCCGCCGTCCGTCAGTGACAGGCCGGGAGTTGTTTTCTTGTCTTCGGAGATGGCTGTTAATCCTCTTCCGGGCCCTCGTCGCCTTTCCTGCCGGGCAGGACGGAGTCGAGGTCGTCGAAAGGACTGGGCTCTTCTCCTTTGCCCTTGCCGGATGCAACGGGGGCGGGCACATCCACGATATCTTCATCATCGTCCGAGTCGGACTCCGCCCCGTCCCTGGTTCCGTAGATCTGTTCCGCGATGTGATGGGCCGCGGCTTCGAGGTTCGAGATCGCCCTGCGCAGGTCTTCGGTGCTGCCGCTTTCGTCGATGCATTTCTTCATCACATCGATATCCTGCTTGATCGTCTGCTGTTCTCCGGCGGCAAGGGTGTGTCCGAACTCGTTGAGGGCCCTGTTCGTCGCATAAATGAGACCTTCCGCTTCCACGACCAGCTCGGCTCTTTCCTTGACGATGATATCGGTCAGCTTGTATTTCTCGGCGTCCTCGAGCATCTTGTCCATCTGGTCCTTGCTCAGGCCCGATGACGAGGTGATTTTTATCGCCTGGGCCCGCCCTGTCCCCATGTCCCTTGCCGAAACCTTGACGATGCCGTTGGAATCGATGTCGAACATGACCTCGATCTGCGGCAGGCCTCGCGGTGCCGGCGGTATTCCCGTGAGCTCGAACTTTGCCATTGTCTTGTTGTCCTTCGCCATTTCGCGCTCACCCTGAAGCACGTGAATCGGAACGTAGCTCTGGTTGTCCAGGCTTGTCGTGAATATCTCGCCTTTCCTGACCGGGATCGTGGTGTTTCTCGGAATGATCGGCGTGAAAATCCCTCCCGCGGTCTCCACGCCCAGCGACAGCGGCGTAACGTCGAGCAGCACCATGTCCTCGAGCTTTCCGCTCAGGATTCCGCCCTGGATCGCCGCGCCGATCGCCACGACTTCATCAGGGTCGATGTTGACGTTGGGCGGCTTGCCGAAGAACTCTTCGACTTTCTTCTGGATTGCGGGCATCCTCGTCATGCCGCCGACCAGCAGGATATCGTCAATCTGTTCGGCCGTCAGCGTGGCGTCCTGGATGGCCATTTTGCAGGGTGGGATGGTTCTTTCGATAAGATCGGATGTCCATTCCTCGATTTCACTGCGCCTCAGCATCATGGTAAGGTGCTTGGGACCCTTGTCGTCCGAATAGATGAACGGCAGGTTGAGCTCGTAGGTCAGCGCGCGGGAAAGCTCGATCCTGGCTTTCTCCAGCTCGTCCCTCAACCTCTGCAGGGACA
>JBDRLK010000135.1:0-3300 GCA_043813155.1 Pseudomonadota bacterium
GTTTTTCCTCGTCCTCTTCCGGGACCTCGATGGACTTGACGATCTCGGACATCTGGTTCACGTTGTAGTCCGCGAAATTGACGATGCGCTCCGGGCACGCGCCCAGGCACACGCTGCAGCGCCTGCAGCGGAAGGGGTTGGGAAGCGGCGTACCCTTGGCGTCCTCGTCCAGGGCGCCGAAGGGGCATTCCTCGGTGCACCGCTTGCACTGCGTGCAGCGCTGCATGAAGAAGTCGGGCCAGGTTATGTCGCCCGCGCGCGGGTGCACGGCCCTGCCCCTGCTCACCGCCTCCACGGCCTGGATGGCCTTCATGGCCGCGCCGTAGGCGTCGCTCGCGCTCGAGCCCAGATCCATGGGCGCCCTGACCGCGCCCGCCGCGTAGATCGCCGTGCGCCTGGTCTCGAAGGGGAAGCAGATGAAATGCGAATCCGGGAAACCGTACTTGAGCGTGGGCAGGTCGGTGCCCTGCCTGTAGGCCAGGTTGATGATCTTCGCCCCCGCCTCGGCGCTCTCTGCTTCCTTCTTGCCGTCGGCCGTCTTTCCGCCGTCCTTTTTCTCCTCCTCCTTGCCTTCCCCGGCCTTCGCCTCTTGCGCGGGCGCCGCCTCCTGCACCTTCGTGGTCGGGACCATGCCCGCGGCAAGCACCACCATGTCGGCCTTGATCCGGATGTCCTCGCCCAGGAGCGTGTCCGTCACGTCGATCTCGATCCGGCCGTCCGGGCCCTTTTTCACGCCCGCGATCTCGCCCTTGGTCATGAACACGCCCTCGTCGTCCTGCACGGCGGCGTAGAACATCTCGAACTGGGCGGGCGAGCGCAGGTCCTTGTAGATGATGTAGACTTTCGTGTCCGGGCTTTTCTCCCTTATGTATTTTGCCTGTTTCAGCGAAACGCGGCAGCAAACCGCCGAGCAGTAAGGCAGGTGGTCCTGGTCGCGCGAGCCCGCGCACTGGATAAAAGCCACGCTTCCCGGCGCCTTGCCGTCGGACGGGCGGACGATCTCGCCCCTGGCGGCCATCTCTTCCACCTTCACGTTGGTGACGATGTCCGGGGACTGGCCGTAGCCCAGGTGGGTGAGCTTTTCCGCCTCGTAGGGCTTCCAGCCCGAGGCCAGGATGATCGCGCCCATCCTGATGTCCGTGGTCTTGTCGCCGCTCTTGAGCGTGACGTCGAACTGGCCGGGTTGCCCCGCTGTCTTTTCAACGGTCGTTCCCGTGTACACCGTGATGTTCTTGTTGCCCTCGACTTCCTTGACCAGGCCGTCGCACCCCGTGTCTTCCAACTCTATATAAGGGGGATGCTTGGGGAAAACCTTGGCGTACTTCGCCGCCCAGCCGCCGAGCTTGTCCTCTTTTTCCACGAGGGCCACCTTGTAGCCCGCGTCGGCCGCGGCTTTGGCGGCCGTCATGCCGGTCATGCCGCCGCCGATGACCATGATGTCCCTGGTCGTCTCCTCGATGTAGGGCGTGGGCGGCTCGGCGTTCTTCAGCTTGGCCGTGCATATGCGGATCTTGTCCTCGCCGTGCATCTGCGTGTCCTCGTCGTTCGGCTTGCTGCACCAGACCAGCTGCTCGCGGATGTTGGCCCTGTCCGTGACAACGTCCTTGCCGAAGTTGAAGAGCTCGGGAAAGACCCGCTGGGAGCAGGCCACGACCCCTACCCTGTTCACGCCCTCCTTCTCGATGTCCTCCCTGATGATCTTGACGCCTTCGGGGCTGCAGAAAGCCTCGTGGGTCCTGCAGACCGGGACCTTCATCTCGCCCGCGGCCACCTTTTCCATCTTTTCCACGTCGAGGCAATTCGCAATGTCGCATCCCTTGCATATGTACAAACCGAGCTTTGCCTGTTTTTTCTCTTCTTCTGCCATGGCATCAACTCCTGATCCTGAGGGTTATCGCTTTCAGGGCGGCGCCGGTTGCGTCCTGCACGGATGCGGACACGTCGAAGGGCCGCACGGCCGTGCCCGCGCCGATCACACCCTTGCCCGTGTCGGGCGCTATGAACCCGAAATCATCGAGGGGCGTCGAGAGCGGCGGCGGGTCATCGGCCGTGTTGGGAACCATGCCCGTGGCAAGCACCGCCAGCTCGACCTCCTGCTTCGTGATATCGCCTGTCATCGTGTTCTCGGCCTCGAGGACGAGGTTTCCGCCGGACCCCTCGGTGATCCTGGCGACCTTTCCGCGGTGGAAGTGAAACTTCCCGTCTTCCTGCACCTTGGTGTAGAAATCCTCCAGCCTTCCTGGGGCCCTCACATCGATGTAAAAGAAGTGGATCTCCGTGTCGGGATACAGAGAGCGAAGATAGGTGGCCTGTTTCATGGATGCCAGGCAGCAGATCGCGCTGCAGTAGGGAAGGTGGTTTTCGTCCCGCGACCCTGCGCACTGCACGAACCCCACGCTCCCGGGCTCCTTCTTGTCAGAGGGTCTCAGGATTTTTCCCTCGGTAGGACCGTTTTCCGCGGCAAGCCTTTCCATGATCACGTTGGTAATGACATTGTCGAGCTTTCCGTAGCCCAGGGTGTCCAGCCTGGTGGCGTCGTAGGGCCTCCAGCCCGTGGCCCACACGATGGCGCCCACCCTGGCCGTAATGGTCCTGGCCTTCATGTCCAGGTCGATGGCGTCGACCTTGCAGGCCTCGACGCATTTTTTCATGCCGCTGTCCCCGGCATGCTTTTCGTCAATCACGTAGCGCAGCGGATAGGCCATCATGTGCGGCAGGTAGACGGCTTTCGTCTTGTCCAGGCCATAGTTGAAGTCATTGTCACGCTCTATCTCGCATACCTTTTCGCAGTCGCCGCAGGCCGTGCATCTACCGCTGACGTAGCGCGGGCTCAGCTTGATCGTGACCTCGTAGTCGCCCGGCTTGCCCGCAACCTTTTCCACTTCCGCGAGCGTGAGCACCCTGATGTTCGCGTTGATCCTCATGCGCTTCAGGTTGATTTCAATACCGCACGCAGGCGGGCAGAGCTTGGGGAAATACTGGTTCATCGCGGCAACGCGACCGCCGATGGACGGAAGCTTTTCCACGAGAATGACCTTCCTGTCGGTCTCGGCGGTTTCAATGGCGGCCGTCATGCCGGCTATGCCGCCGCCGACGACCAGTGTTTCCGCCTGGATTTGATCTTCGACCGGTTCGAATTCTGCCATGGCCTGCTCCTTTATGAATAATATTGGATTTTTACCTTGTGATAATTAAGATTTCTGAAACTCTTTGTCAAGTATGCCAGGCGACTTTCGCGGCCGATATCAAACCCATAAAACCCATATTAAACAGATGCTCCTGACAGGGATGGGGGTCGGA
>JBDRLK010000136.1:0-8252 GCA_043813155.1 Pseudomonadota bacterium
CGGGACCATGGAGGCCTTTGTCATCGATCCCGCGGGCAGGCTCAGGCACGCAAGGCGGGACGCGGACAAGAACTGGGGGAGCTGGAGCACGCTGGGCGAAGGTTTCGAATCATGCGCAGCAGCCGGGCCCGATCCCGATCCTGAGCCCGAGCCCGTGCCTGACGCTGACACGGACGGGGAAACGGATGCCGCCCTGGATCTGCCTGCGGAATCCGACGCTGTCGAAGACGCACCGGCCGTCGAGGATGCTGTCGGGGACGCGGCCATTGAAGACGGCGCGGGCGAGGATGACGAGGACGCTCACATCGGTGTTGCGGGAGCGTGCTCCTGCGGCATTGTTGCGTAAAACAGGCACGGACAACAGGGTGAAGGCACGTTGCTTTAACGCTTATTGCTTCCTTCTCTTCCTTCCGTTCCTTCTTGTATTAATGCGTTGACTTTGAATTTGTAAATAAATAATATCTAATCTCTCATTTTACCGGATTGGTAGGAGATTATTATGAAAAAGTTTCCAGCTGAAGATATGAGAAACGTAGCTCTTATCGGGCATCAGGGCTGCGGCAAGACGTCGCTGGGCGAGGTCGTGCTGTTCCTGGCGGGCGTGAACACCCGGATCGGCTCTGTGCCGGAGAAAAGCTCCCTCTTTGACTTCGAGCCGGAGGAGAAGGACAAGGGCGCCAGCCTTTCGGCGGCCATCGCGTCGTTTGAATGGAAAAAGAAGAAGGTCACGCTGATCGACACGCCGGGAGACGCGAACTTCTTTTCAGACAGCCAGAACGCGCTCACCGTGGCGGATATCGCCGCCATCACGGTCAGCGCCGTTGACGGCGTGGAAGTGCAGACCGAGCTAGGGTGGGGGCTCGCCGCGGAGCAGGACCTTCCGAGGCTCGTTGTCGTCACCAAGATGGACAAGGAAAGGGCGGATTTCCAGGCGATCATAGAGGACATGAACAACAACCTGTCCGACAAGATCACACCCATCGTGCTTCCCCTCGGCAAGGAGGATTCGTTCGAGGGGGTCGTGGACCTGTTCCGGATGAAGGCGGTCAAGTATCCCGCGGACGGCTCGGGCAAGGCCAGGGACGAGGACATCCCGGCGGACATGAAGGACGAGGCGGCCGCGGCGCGCGAGAAGCTCGTGGACATGGTTGCGGCGAGCGATGACGAGCTCACGGAAAAATATCTCGAGAACGGCGATCTTTCCGAGGAGGAGCTGACCAGGGGGCTCAAGAAAGCGATCGTCCAGGGCCTTTTTATCCCGGCCGTGTGCGTAAGCTCGATAAAGAACATCGCGGTATCATCCCTGCTGGACCTCATTGTTTCATCCTACCCCTCTCCCGCGCAGATGCCCCCGCGAAAGGCCAAGAACAAGGACGGGGAAGAGACGGAGATAATGCCCGACCCCGCGGCCCCGTTCACGGGACAGATCTTCAAGACGACCGTGGACCAGTTCGTGGGAAAGCTCAGCTTTTTCAGGGTCTGGTCCGGAACGCTGTCGGCAGACTCGGGCTTTTACAACGCCGCGAAAGAGATAAAAGAGAGATTCGGCAAGCTGTTCGCGCCGGTGGCGGGGAAGCAGGAGGAGGTCAACGAGGCCGGCCCGGGCGACATTATCGCCGTTGCCAAGCTCAAGGAGTCGCAGACCGGGGACACGGTGTGCACCGACAAAAACATCGTCGAGTTCCCTCCGCTGCCCAAGGTGAACCCTCTTATATCCTTCGTTCTCAAGCCGGTCAGCAAGGGGGACGCGGCCAAGATCGGCCCGTCCCTTGCCAGGCTGATAGAGGAGGACATGAGCCTGAACATGAGCAGGGACACGGAGGCCGAGGAAATCCTGCTCTCGGGCCTGGGCGAGGACCACATCAGGATCGCCGTGGCCAGGCTGCAGCGCAAGTTCGGCGTCAACGTGGAGCTGCTGCCCCCGAAGATCCCCTACAGGGAGACGGTTACGAGAAAGGTGATGAACGTCGAAGGCAAGCACAAGAAGCAGACCGGCGGCCACGGCCAGTTCGGCGTGTGTTACATCAATATCGAGCCTTTCCGCGAGGGCAATGAGTACAAGTACGAATTCAAAAACAGCATCGTGGGAGGCGCCATCCCGCGCAACTGGATCCCATCGGCGGAAAAGGGAGTCAGGGCGGCCATGGACAGGGGAATCGTGGCAGGCTTTCCCGTGGTCGGCGTGCGCATCGACCTTTTCGACGGCAAGTTCCACGACGTGGACTCTTCGGACATTTCCTTCCAGCTTGCGGGCAGGAAGGCGTGGAGGGATGGGGCGCCCCAGGGCAACCCGACCATACTCGAGCCGATCATGAACGTGGAGATCAACTGCCCGGTCGACAACCAGGGCGACATCATGGGAGACATCAGCGGACGGCGCGGCAGGGTGTCGGGCACGGACCAGAGGGGCAAAAGGGTAATCATCAATGCGACCGCGCCCATGGCAGAAATGCTCAGGTACGCGCCCGACCTCAAGAGCATCACCGGCGGCCGCGGATCGTTCATCATGGGCTTTTCCCATTACGAGCCCCTGCCTTCTCACCTGAAGGACAAGCTGATCGCGGCCGCGGGCAAGAGGGTTGCGGACGACGAAGATGATTAATTTAATAATCGCGGGCAGGGAGGCTTAAGCCTCCCGTATCTTTTACCGGCGATAAAAACCGGAAGCAGAAATAATGAACTCATCACTGGCAGCACACATCACGTGGGATTTCGATCCCGTCCTTTTTCACCTGGGCGGCTTCCAGATCCGGTACTACGGCGTGCTCTTTGCCGCGGCCATCTACACCGGCTATCTTCTCATGAAGTGGCAGTTCAAGCGCGGCGGCATTTCCGAGGAGAAGGCGGATCATTTCTTCCTGTACAGCACGCTGGGCATCGTCATCGGCGCGCGCCTCGGCCATGTCCTCTTCTACGAGCCCGGCGCGTTTTTCGCTAACCCGCTGGAAATATTGAAAATCTGGCACGGCGGGCTTGCGAGCCACGGTGCGACGCTGGGGATCATGTTCGCCATCTGGATCTACGTGAAGCGGCAGAGGGTCCCTATCATCGAGGTGACAGACCGCGTCGCCATGTCCGTCGCCCTGGGCTCCAGCTGCGTCAGGCTCGGGAACTTCCTCAACGGCGAGATCGTTGGAAAGGTGTCGGACGCCCCCTGGGCCATCGTGTTCAAGCAATACGACAATCAGCCGCGCATTCCCACGCAGCTCGTTGAAATCACTGTGGGCATCGCGGTGTTCCTGATCCTTTACTTCGTGGACCGCCATTACAGGGAGAAGAGGCCCAGGGGATTGATGACGGCCCTGTTTTTCATCTGCTATTTCACCATGAGGTTCTTCGTCGAGTTTCTGAAGGAATACCAGGTCGATTTCCTGATTCAGCGAAGCAGCCCCGTTACCATGGGACAGCTGCTCTCCATACCGTTCGTTATCCTGGGAAGCGTCATACTCTATTATTCCATCAAGAAGTGGCACGTTCCCGTCGTTTCGGCTTCCGCGGGCGCATCCAGGGGCACGCCCGGCTACGTCAAGAAAAAGAAGAAGAAATAGGTCCATGAAAAGAAGACTGTCTTCACTTTCTTTTCTCGCCGTTCTCCTGATTCTGTCGGCCTGCGGCCCGGGCGCCGGGCAGGCGGTGCAGCCCCTGGAGCCGGCGGCCGCTCCGGCGCCCGGGAAACCCCTTGCGCCTTCCATGGCGATAAAAGGCTTTCAGCCCGGGGTGGGATCGGCCGACATAGCCATCGGGCAGACCCCGGAGCATGTAACGATTCTTCTGGGAGAGCCGGAAAAAAAGGTCACCTTCCAGGAGGAAAGGGATGCATGGGAGGACTACGGGTACAACACGAGGGAGGAAGTGGTCTTTCACATAGGCTTTGATTACTACCTTCAGTATTCGCCTTCAACCAACAATGCCGGCGATCCGGCCTGGAAGATTTTCTTCAAGGACGGGAAAGTCAACTACATCATTTTTTCCAGTTTCATCTATGGCGACACCTTGCCGCAGCCCGGCCAGAAGTCGCCGTACCTGTTCGGCGGCACGGAACATGACGTTGCCGCCGCGCTCGGGGAAAAATATTTCAAGCGTGTCGATGATCTGGACAACATCAATTACTACTTTTTCGACCAGGGCGTATGCATCATGATCGTGGACGGCCTCATCCGCGTGGTCAACATCTTCGCACCCTTCACGGCAGAGATGGAAGCCGCTTTCCTGGGCAAATTCGATTCCGGCGCGCGCCGGGATAATAAGTAAAACGCTCCATGAGCCGCGAACGCGCAAGCCTTGCCGTCATCATGTTGCTTGCGGCAATCTTCGGGCCCGGCTGCAGGGCCAAAAAGGAGCAGCCCGAGCCCGCTCCCGAGGTTGCGGCAAGTGATGGAAGCGCCGCCTTGCCGCAGATTCAGACGTCACCGGTTCCGCCCGCCGCCCTGGATGCGTCCGCCGATCCTCTGCCCGGGGGGGCCACCGGCCGCATCGGCACTTCCCGGCTCAGGCATGGAAGCGATGTCCTTGCCCTGGCCTTCTCCCCTGACGGGAAAACCTTTGCTTCGTCGGGAGGGCAATCGAATGTCCGCCTGTGGGACCTGGTCTCGGGCAAAAACCTGGTGACGCTGGAGGGGCATCACGGATGGGTCACGGCCGTGGCCTGGTCGGCTGACGGCAGCATGCTCGTGTCGGGCGACAGGGCGGGCCTGATCATCCTCTGGGACGCGGTGCTGGGGATTGAGCTCAGAAGGATGGAAGCGCCCGAGCCGATGGTGCGGTCCCTGGCCTTCTGCCCTGACGGAAAAGCCTTCGCGTCCGTGGGCAGCGAGCCGAACATACGCATCTTCGAAACCGAAACAGGCCGGGAGAAGCAGGTCCTGCCGGGACACGAGAACCCGGTGCTGTCCATGGCCTTTTCGCCCGGCGCAGCAACCCTGCATTCCGCTGATTCGGACGGCGTGATTCGTGCGTGGGACATTGAAGCCGGCACGGAAAACAGCAAGGCGCACAAAATCCAGAGCCGGCTATACGAGGCGGTTTTTTCCGCTGACGGCAAAACCATGGCCTGGTGCGGCGGCGAGGGGGGGCTTGGCGTTCAGGATGTGGCGTCGGGCCGTGTGCTTTTTTCCCCGGGCCCCGGGCCCGGCGGGCCTGTCGAGGCGGGAGGGCCGCTCGCGCTGTCCCGGGACGGCAAAGTCCTTGCGTCGGCCATGGGCCCGGTTCAGGTCCGGGAGGTGGCCTCGGGCAAGCTGCTTCATGAGGTGCAGGCAGGGAAAAAGGCCGTCGTTGCCCTGGCGCTCTCGCCGGACGGAAAAATCCTCGTATCAGCAAGCCGGCGCGACAGGATCCGTCTCTGGGACCTGGAAAAAGGCAGGGAGGTTCTTGCGGACCGGGGCCATGGCGCCGCCATCCTGGCGCTGGATTTCTCGCCGGACGGAAAAACCCTGGCCTCGAGCAGCGTCGACGGCACGCAGCGGCTGTGGGACATGAGCTCGCTGACCGAGCTGCTCGAGCTGGGTTATGACAGCGGCCCGGTGCCGGGCCTGAGCTTTTCTCCCAAAGGCGACGTGCTGGCGACCGTGCCCACCCACGCGACCGTCGGCACGTGGGACGCTGACGGCGGCAGGGAGCTTAAAAGTTTCGGAAAAGGCGCAGCGCCCGTTTTTTCTCTTGATTTTTCTTCGGATCGAAAGCTCCTTGCCCTGGGCCACAACGGAGGCGCGGTCAGCGTCTGGGACATTGCAACAGGCAGGGAAGTGAAGACCTTTGCGGCCGACTGCGAGCTCGTGCTGGCCACTGCGCTTTCCACGGGCGGCGGGCTGCTGGCAGCGGGAGGGACCGGCTGTGCTCTTGCCGTGTGGGACAGGGCAACGGCCAAAAAGAAAGAGTGGGCGCAGCAGCCAGAAGATGAGGCAGTCACGCTGTCCTTTTCTCCGGACGGTTCAATTCTGGCGATCCAGGAAAAGGGCGGCAGGATCGGTCTCTGGGACGCGGCCGGAGGAAAGCCGCTTTTCACGCTCGAAAAGAGCTCCGCCTCGAAAGCATGCCTGGAGTTCTCTCCGGACGGCCGGCTCTTTGCCTACAGCCGCGACACCGGCCGCGTCGTTCTCGTGAACCCTGAAACAGGCAAGGCCATCAGGGAGCTCGACGGGCACGCGCAAGGGGTCTCCGCCATGACCTTCTCCCCCGGCTCGGCCGTGCTGGCCACGGCAGGCGCGGACAGCACGATCCTGCTGTGGGAGCTCAAGCCGTTTCTTGAAAATCCCTGAACCGGGCACTACACGTTTGGCAGGCATCGCAAAAGAGCTTTGCCCGTGGGAGGGCCGAACCGGCGGCCTCGATCGCGCTCGCATTCATGACCTACTCTTGCTCATCCGAAGCAGGAGGTGGCGCTTTCTTTTCCTTCTTTGCGGGAGCACCTTTGGCGATCTTTGCCGACGGCTTATCAGGGGCGTTCTTTTTGGCGGCCAGTTTTTCTGTTTTGGTTTGGACTATATCAGCGTTTAACTTCTCCTGGGCGGCAATATAGACCAGGCGGTAATTTGCTTTGCGGATGTCGGCCTTCATTTTTTTGATCAAGCTGTCGCGTTTAATCGCGACGGCGTCCAAACCTTTCTCTTTGAGAGAAGACATACGGGTTACAAGCCTATCCCCGGCGACTTTCTTCTGACTTTCTAAATATCCCTTTCTTTTGAGACTCATGGTAAATTTTCCTCCTGCTTCATAGTATAAGCTTTTTTACATATCGAGAGCGGCATTTTACTATAAATAATAGCAGCTGTCAAATCGAATATAATAGAATATAATAAAAGGAGGGACGCAGTTTAGTTTTGCGGCTTACGGTGCTGTCAACAATTTTGTGTGAAATTATTTTACGCCAGGCGGGATGGATCGGCGTCCAGAAGGTGAAATAATTTTTGAGTGACTCCTTAATGCGTCAAGTGAATCATTTGTTGCATTTTTGCAGGTTCAATATCATGCGGATAAATAGGATTTATGATTTTGAGGTGTCCCGGCCGGGAAGCGACTTCATGATGTCTGCGGGCCGGAAGGCGCCGTTTTCCGTGACGATCCTGGTGATGTTGGCGGCGGGCGTGACGTCGAAGGCCGGGTTGCGGACCTTGACGCCGGCCGCGGCAAAGCGCACGCCTCGCGGGTCCGTGACCTCGGCCGGGTCGCGCTCCTCGATGGGGATGGCTTTTCCGTCCGGCGTGTCCGGGTCGATGGTCGTGGTGGGCACGGCGATGTAGAAGGGCACGCTGTTTTCCTTTGCCAGCACGCTGAGCATGTAGGTGCCGATCTTATTGGCGCAGTCGCCGTTTTTCGCCACCCTGTCGGACCCGACCACCACGGCGTCGATCTCGCCGGCGGCCATGAGGTGGCCGGCGGCCGAGTCGCAGATCAGCGTCGTATCGAACCCGTCCTGCACGAGCTCCCAGGACGTGAGCCTGGCCCCCTGCAGCAGAGGCCTCGTCTCGCAGGCAAAAACGCGGATCGCTTTTCCCGCGCGCCGCGCGCCCCTGATGACCGAGAGGGCCGTGCCGTGGCCGCCCGTGGCAAGCGCGCCCGCGTTGCAAAGCGTCATGACCGCGGCGTTGTCCGGGATGAGCTTTGCGCCGTGGTCCCCCATGCGCAGGCACATGTCGATGTCCTCGCGAAGAATGTCCTCGGCCTCGGCAATGGTTTTCGCCTTTCTCCCGGCCGGTGGAAGCCCTGCGTGCTTTTCCCAGCACGCCATGGCGCGGCGCACGGCCCACCTCAGGTTGATGGCCGTGGGGCGGGCGTTTTCCAGCCTTTGCGCCTGGGCCCTCACGTGCGCTTCAGGGTCGCCGCCCCTGCTCCCGGCCTCCACCACGGCAAGGCACACGCCCATGGCGCCGGCAATGCCGATGGCCGGGGCCCCCCGGACGGCCATGGTTTGAATGGCAGGGATCATGTCGTCGACGGTTGTAACCTGCATGTAGGTTTCCTCGTGCGGCAAAAGCCTCTGGTCGATCATCTCCACGTGATCGCCGGCCCAGCGGATGGTGAAGAATTTCTGCCCGAGCAGGCCCAGGATTTCGTTGCGTGTCATGTGTTGCCCTTCTCACGGCGGGGCTAAAGCCCCTGCCCTACCCACTTGTTCGGCGGGGGTTTAGCCCCCGCCGCTACTTTTTAGCCTTCTTCTTCTTTTTCTCTTCGCCCGTGCCCGGCCTGAGGATGAAGGAGACCAGGACCGAGGCGAAATACAGGATGATGAGCGGGACGGCCAGGAAAACCTGGGACAC
>JBDRLK010000137.1:0-7589 GCA_043813155.1 Pseudomonadota bacterium
CTATGAAATAATTTCATAGAAAACCCCCGAAAAATTCAAGATTCAAGGCCCGGCCCCTTCGACCCCCCGGAATCGTGAATACATCCCATGCGGCCGTCGGCTGGATTTTTTATGATAAACCATTTATAGTACCGGGTGCCATGAATGAAATAAAAAAATACACGTTATCCCATGTTCACCTGATCGCTATTTTAACCTCGGCGACTCTCTTCGCCCTGGCCTGGTCCTGCAACGGAGGCGGCAATGGAGAGGAGGATGCCGATGCCGTGACCGACGCCGACGGTGACCTGTCGCCCGAGGCGGTGGACGGCGAGGAGCCGGCCGACGCCCTGCAGGAGGATGCTGACTTTGACACGGTCGAGGTCGAGGATGGGGTCGATGTCGAAGACATGGGGGAAGAGGAAGCCGAGCTTCCGCCCGAGGTCATCCTGTGCGAGGACATCGAGCCCCCGGAAGAGGGGACCTGCGAGGTGGAGGAGGGCGGCGATGCGCTGCTCATCCGCGGCAACATCCTGGCGCCCGAGTCCGTTCTCGTGGGCGGCCAGGTGCTGGTGTCGGATGAAGGGATCATCCTCTGCGTGGGCTGTGACTGCTCGTCCGAGCCCGAGGCGAGCGGCGCCACGGTCATCACCTGCGGCCAGGGCGTTGTCTCGCCCGGCCTGATCAATGCGCACGACCACCTGACCTACACGCAGAACCTTCCCGGCGACTGGGGTGATGAGCGCTACGAGCACCGCCATGACTGGCGCCGCGGCCTGCGCGGCCACACGCGCATCCCCTACTTGAGCGGCGCGAGCACAAACCAGATCCAGTGGGGGGAGCTGCGCCAGGTCATGTCCGGCACCACGTCGATCGCGGGATCGGGAGGCTCTTACGGACTCCTCAGGAACGTCGACCGCGGCGCCATGCAGGAAGGCCTGTACCAGGACGAGGTCGAATACCAGACCTTCCCCCTGGGCGACGGCAGCAGCGGGACCCTTTTGACTTCGAGCTGCAACTACCCGAGCATCGACAGTCCCTCGGTGCTGGAAAACGACTGCTACCTGCCGCACGTGTCCGAGGGAATCGACAACGAGGCGCGCAACGAGTTCCTCTGCCTCAGCAGCACGGACCGGGGGGGCGTGGACCTGACTGAGCCGAACAGCGCGTTCATTCACAGCGTGGGCCTGAACGCCATTGACGGGGATGAGCTTGCGCGCAACGGCACGGCCGTGGTCTTTTCGCCGCGCACGAACATTTCCCTTTACGGCAACACGGCGCCGGTCACCATGTATCACACTCAGGGCGTTCTCCTGGCCCTCGGCACGGACTGGACGCCGTCCGGATCGATCCACGTGCTGCGCGAGCTGCAGTGCATGGCATACCTGAATGACGTGCATTTCAACGGGTTTTTCGAGGACCGCGAGCTGTGGCTCATGGCCACGGCCTGGGCCGCCGAGGCGCTTGCCATCGACGATGTCGTTGGGTCGCTCGGACCGGAGCTGATCGCCGACATCGCGATCTATGACGGCGGTGACGGCACGGATTACTACCGGGCGCTCATCGACTCGGGCGTGGAGGACTGCGTGCTCGTGCTGCGCGGCGGGCTTCCGCTCTACGGCGACAGCAGCATCATGGCCGCGATTCCGGGCGGCCAGACGGGGTGCGAAACAATACCCGACGGCGTGTGCGGCGTGGCGAAAACCGCGTGCATCGAGAGGGAGACATCGGGTGATGCCTATTCCACGCTCGAGGCTGCCAACACCAGTGCTTACGATCTTTTCTTCTGCGAGGAGCCGGAAGGCGAGCCCACCTGTGTGCCTTTCCGCCAGGGCGAGTACACGGGCGAGATCACGGTGGGCGACAGGGACGGCGACGGCATCGTGAATGACGATGACAACTGTCCGGACGTGTTCAACCCGGTCCGCCCGCTCGACAACGGCGTGCAGGCCGACAATGACGGCGACGAGGTCGGGGACGTCTGCGACCCGTGCCCCCTGGACCCGGACACGTCGGTGTGCACGGAGACCGACCCCGATGACCGCGACCGGGACGGCACGGCCAATGATGAAGACAACTGCCCCTATCACTTCAATCCCGGGCAGGAGGACGATGACGACGACGAAAAAGGTGATGCGTGCGACGCCTGCCCCGAGTTCTACAACCCCGGCGTCCGCTTCTGCCCTGCCTCGATCTACGACATCAAGGCCGGGTCAATCGCGGAAGGCAGCGAGGTGTCGATTTCCGGCGTGGTAACAGCGGTCGCCTCGCCGCAATTCTGGGTTCAGGTGCCCGAGGGCGAGCATGACCTTGTCCTGGGCTACGCGTACAGCGGCATCTATATCTACATTCCGGCGAGCAACCCCGAAGGCCTTACCATCCCCGAGCAAGGGGACAGCGTGGTCGTTTCCGGCAACGTGGAAGTCTATTACGACCAGATCGAGCTCAGCACCGTCAACGACGTGGAAATAACGGAAAGCGGGCTCGACCTGCCTGCTCCCGTGGTAAAGGGCACGGACGAGATCTGCACGGGTTGCGCCGACGCCGGGGCGTACGAGGGTGTGCTCGTCAAGGTGGAGGACGGCGAGGTCACGCAGCTCAATCCGCCGGCGGGAACAGGTGACACGGACCCCACGAACGAGTATGTTCTCGACGGCGCACTGAGGGTCAACGATTACATGTACCTCACCGAGCCCTTCCCCCTGGTCGAAGAGATTCTCGACGTGACCGGCATTCTCAGGCACGCGAACGGTGACGACAAGATCGAGCCTCGTGATGCAGATGACGTTGTGTTCCTGACCATGGGCGACCCGCGCATACGGGCGTTCGGGCCGGGCCCGGTCTTTGTGGACGAGGGGACTACGGACGTGGAGACATCGCCGGCCCTGGTTGTGGAGCTTTACAGGGCCGCGCCCGAGGGAGGTGTAGAGATTTTGCTCGAGAGCTCCAATACGGACAACCTGACCGTCCCCGCTTCCGTGGTCGTGCCGGAGGGGGAGATCTCCGCGTCCATTCTCGTGAGCGGGATCCTGGGCGCCGCCGACCCGGTCCAGGTCACGGCAACTCTCGGGGATGACTCGCCGGTCGCGGACGTCGTGGTGATCGCCGAAGGCCGCGTGCCGGCTCCCATAGACATTGACCCGCCTTCGGCAACAGTGGCCGTAGACCACACGCTGGACCTGACGGTAACGCTCGACATACCGGCGCTGGCGGGCGGCACCACGGCGGACATCGACGTGTCCAACCCGAGCCTTCTGTCCGCCCCGGCGGAGCTGAATTTCCCCGAGGGCGATCGCACGGCCATGTTCACGATCACGGGGCTCCTGGCCGGCGACACGGCCGCGGTCACGGTCTCCACCACCGCCGGGTCCGTGGATGCCGACATCGAGGTCATCGAGCTCGTGGGCACGCCGCTTTTCAGCGAGTACGTGGAGGGAAGCTCCTACAACAAGGCCGTGGAGATCTACAACGGCGGCCCTGACGCTCTCGACCTGTCCACCTGCGCCGTGAACCGCTATTCGAACGGCACGTCCACCCCGACCGCGATCGGCCTGGACGCCGTGAGCCTGGAGCCGGGAGACGTGTATGTCCTCTGTCACACCAGCTTTTCCGTGCCGGACTACTGCGACCAGCAGTCGGGCAGCCTGAGCCACAATGGCGACGATGCGCTCGAGCTCGTGTGCGACGGCACGACTCTTGACGTGTTCGGCCAGATAGGGTTCGACCCGGGCTCGGCCTGGGGCTCGGGAGACGTGTCCACGGTGGACCACACGCTCAGGCGCAAGTGTGAAGTCATTGTCGGCGATGCGGCAGGCGGCGACGCCTTCGACCCGGCCGTCGAGTGGAACGGCTTCCCCAACGACACCCTGGACGGCCTCGGCGACCACTGCCCCTGATAAAAGGGATGTCATCCCGCAATTTGAACTCAGTGTCATCCCGAGGTGACGTTCCAGACAATGCCGGGGGATCAAAAACTCGAGCCCGAGTTCTGAGGTCCCTCAGCTTCAATTGGTTCGTTGCTTTCGGGATGACAACTTCCAATCGAACCGTAATCCCATCTCCCCTTGATATAGTAGGTCGAATATTGTAAAAATAAGGCAGCAAAAAAAGCTGTAAGGCACCCATGATGAAAGAAGACAAGATGGAAAAACTAACCGTGGAGATTCCTCCTGAATCGATCTGCATCAAGGAGGCCTCCTGCCCCAACGGTCATGCGGTCATGGACCCCGATTATCCCATGGGGGACGCTCCCTCGATCAAGCTGATCCTGGTATCCTCGACAGGCGTTGAATCGACCGTTCATGTCAACCCGTGGTACGGCAATTTCGAGGTGGATTCCAGGCCGTCCCTGGTCGACGGTGAGGTTTATAGCGTTCATTGTCCTGGATGCATGACCCTGCTCAAGAGCAAGGAGCATGAGACGTGCACGTTCTGCGGCGCCATGACGTTCGGCCTCGCGCTGCCCAAGGGTGGGGTCGTGGAAGCATGCAGCAGGAAGGGATGCCATAATCACAGGCTGAAGATTGTCGACATCTCTTCACAGCTTGCAAATATTTTCGATCTGGACACGAAGCCAAGATTCTGATGCTCACAGGCGATGAGAACATAACGCTCATACTGGGCAACTTCGGGAGCGGCAAAACCGAAGCAGCGGTCAACTTCGCTATTCACCTTGCCGCCGGAAAGCTCAAGGAGTCCGTGACCCTCGTGGACCTGGACCTGGTCAATCCTTATTTCAGGAGCAGGGAACCGAGGAAAATTCTGGAAAGCCACGGCGTCCGCGTAATCATCCCTGACACCAAGTACCTGTACGCGGATCTTCCCATCCTCGTGCCCGAGGTGAGGTCCACGATCATGGCCTCGACTTCCTACGTCATTCTCGACGTGGGCGGAGACGACGTGGGGGCAAAAGTCCTGGGCTCGTTGAATGACGCGCTGTCCGAAACGCCCTACAGGGCGCTCATGGTTCTTAATGGATTGCGACCCTTTACAAGCACGTCCCGGGGCATCATAAAAATAATGAAAGAGATCGAAAGTGCCGGCAAAATCACAATTACCGGTTTTGTGTCGAACACACATCTCATGGAGGAAACCACGGTCGATACCGTGCTTTCAGGTTACGAGCTGGCCAGGGAGACGGAAGAAGCCACCGGGCGGCCGCTCGAGTTCGTATGCGTGCCTGAAAAACTCGTTGATGATGTGAAAGGAAAAGTAACCGAAGACGTGCTGCCCATCACCCGCTACCTGGCCCCGGAGTGGGCCGTCGGGCAGGGCGGCGAAATAAAAGCGGGAAAAGACTTGTTCAGGCTTTAGTTATCAGGAGGCTCAATGCCAAAGGTCACCATTGAAAAAGACCGGTGCAAGGGATGCACGCGCTGCGTTGAAGACTGCCCCCGGAAAGTCCTCGAGATGTCGAAGGAGATCAACCTCAAGGGCTACTTCTTTGCGCGGCCCGGGAAGCCGCACATGTGCATCGGGTGCAGAATCTGCGCCATCACGTGCCCGGACGTGGCAATCGAGATTGCCGTCCACGGCACGCAGTACCATTATTTTGATTACTGAACCATGAAACATCACCTGATCACGGGGGTAGGGGCGACTTCAGTCGCCCGTTTTCCGGGAGGCTAAAGCCTCCCGTACCCGAGTGGGTTAACCAGGAGACATCGATGGGTAAGAAACTGCTGATGAAAGGGAACGAGGCAATAGGAGAAGCGGCCATTGTTGCCGGCTGCAAGGCCTATTTCTGCTATCCCATCACGCCCCAGACCGAAATCGCGGAATATCTATCAAAGAGAATGACGGACGCGGGCGGGGTTTTTCTGCAGGGCGAGAGCGAGATCGCGGTCAGCTACATGCTCTTCGGCGCGGCCGCCGGCGGGACGAAGGTCTTTTCGACTTCATCCTCGCCGGGCATCAGCCTCATGTCCGAAGGCCTTTCCTACATCGCGGCGGCCGAGCTTCCGGTCGTCGTGTGCAACGTGATGAGGAACGGCCCTGGCCTGGGAGGCATCCTGCCCTCCCAGTGCGATTACCTCCAGGCCACCAAGGGCGGGGGGCACGGCGATTACAAGAACATCGTGCTCGGCCCCGCCACCGTCCAGGAGGCCGTGGACCTCATGATCCTTGCCTTCGAGCTGGCGGAAAAGTACCGCAACCCGGTCATGGTCGTGGCCGACGGAATGATCGGACAGATGATGGAGCCCGTGGAGATCCCGGACCAGGACGTCGAGCCGTCCCGTTACATCGATGGACACGAGGCGTGGGCCACGGTCGGCGCAAAGGGAAGGAAGCAGAACCTGATAAAGACGCTCTTTCTCGACCCGCAGCTTGCGTCGGACCTAAACGACGTGCTGGCCGCCAAGTACCGGAGCATAGAGGAAAACGAAGTCCGCTACGAGGAAATCGACACGGACGGTGAGATGGACCTGCTGTTGGTCTCCTTCGGGACCATGTCGCGCATCTGCAAGACATCCATGAAGCAGTTGAGGAAAAAAGGCCTGAAGGTCGGCATGCTGCGCCCCATATCTCTCTATCCTTTCCCCATCATGCCGATCAGAAAAATCGCTCCCAGGGCCAACATCGTCGTGAGCGTGGAGATGAGCATGGGCCAGATGGTGGAAGACGTGGAGCGCGCCGTGCTGGGCCAGACCGAGGTTCGCTATTACGGCAGGGCAGGGGGACTCGTTCCCACGCCCGACATGGTGACCGAAGCCCTCATGCAAATGGCCAAGGGTTCGGGCAAAAAGAAAATCAAGGAGACATAATGGCTATCACGATATTCAAGCGGCCCGAGTCGCTGACCGCCAACATCACCCATTACTGCCCGGGATGCACGCACGGCGTCATTCACCGGCTCGTGGGCGAGGTCCTGGACGAGCTGGGGGTGCGGGAAAGGACCGTTGGGATCGCCCCCGTGGGGTGCGCGGTCCTCGCCTACAACTATTTCAACATGGATTTCCAGGAAGCCGCGCACGGAAGGGCCCCGGCCATGGCCACGGGCCTTAAAAGGACGCGGCCGAACCTCATCGTGTTCACGTACCAGGGCGACGGCGACCTTGCCTCCATCGGCACCAACGAGATCATTCACTCGGCCAACAGGGGCGAGAAGTTCACGACCATTTTCGTGAACAACGCGGTGTACGGCATGACGGGAGGGCAGCTCGCTCCCACGACCATGCCGAACCAGGTCACCACCACTTCGCCGCGCGGGCGCGACGTCGAGCACACGGGATACCCGCTGCGCGTGGCCGAGCTTCTCGCCACGCTCAGGACGCCGAGCTACGTGGTGCGCGTGGCCGCCCACGCTCCGGCGCAGATCATCAACGCGAAGCGATGCCTGAAAAAGGCATTCACATACCAGAAAGAGGGCAGGTGCTTCACCTTTGTCGAGTTTCTTTCCACGTGCCCCACGAACTGGGGCCTCACACCCACGGAGTCAAACGCCTGGCTCGAGAAAAACATGGTGCCTTACTACAAGCTGGGCGAGCTGAAAACACCCGAATCAACCAAGGAGGAAGCGTAGCCATGCAAAGTGAAGTCGTTTTCGCCGGATTCGGCGGTCAGGGCGTCATGATCGCGGGACAGATCCTTGCCTCGGCGGCCATGGAGGA
>JBDRLK010000138.1:0-8954 GCA_043813155.1 Pseudomonadota bacterium
CAGACCACGGCAAAAAGCAGGGTCAAAGGCAGGGTCGCGAGCACGAGGGCGGTCAAAAGAAAATAGAGAGGAAACGTGACGGCGCGACGGCCGTGCTTTTTCATGAAATCGCGGGCAGCCATATTCCGGTTCCGATACACAGGTATACCATGAATCGAACAAAAGCATCAAACCAGGATGACAAAGAGATCTCGATCTTTTTTTTCCGGCAATGCTTCATCGGCTTGCGCAAACCACGCGCATGGTTTATTAATGGGATCATCGGCAACCAGGCGGACCCAAGGAGCATACCATGGCAGATGAAAATAAACCGACAACCCCGGCTGACGGCAAATCCCTCGATCGGCTGTGCGCGGACACGCTGCGCATGCTTGCCGCGGACTGCGTGCAGAAGGCCGACTCGGGACACCCGGGCATGCCCATGGGCATGGCCGACGCGGCGTACGTGCTCTGGACGCGCGTGCTCAAGCACAACCCCGCGAACCCCGCGTGGCCGGACAGGGACCGATTCATCCTGTCGGCCGGCCACGGCTCCATGCTCCTGTACGGGCTGCTTCACCTGACGGGCTACGACCTTCCCCTCGACGAGCTGAAGAGTTTCCGCCAGTGGGGAAGCCGCACCCCCGGCCACCCGGAGCACGGGCTCACGCCGGGCGTGGAATTCACGGCCGGGCCTCTCGGGCAGGGATTCGCCGCCGGCGTGGGCATGGCCCTGGCCGAGCGCCTGCTGGCGCAGCGCTTCAACCGCCCCGACCTTCCCATCGTGGATCATTTTACCTATGCCATTGTCAGCGACGGCGACCTCATGGAAGGCATCACCCAGGAGGCGGCCTCGCTTGCCGGGCACCTGGGCCTCGGAAAAATCATCTATCTTTACGACGACAACAGGATCACGATCGACGGCCCGACCGACCTTTCCTTTACCGAGGACACGCAGGCGCGTTTCAGGGCCCTCAAGTGGCACGTGCAGCAGGTCGACGGCCACGATCACGCGGCCGTGGAAGCGGCCATCCGAGCTGCCCGGGAAGAGACCGGAAAGCCGTCGCTCATCGCCTGCCGCACGCACATCGGTTTCGGCAGCCCCAACAAGCAGGACACCTCGGGCGTGCACGGCTCGCCCCTCGGCGAGGAGGAGCTTCGCCTGACCAGGGAAAACCTTGGCTGGCCGCAGGAGCCGAGCTTCCACGTCCCCGAGGAGGCCCTGGCCGTGTTCGGGGCGGTCCGCGAGCGCGGCGCTGCGAGCGAGCAGCAGTGGCGCGAGCTTCTTTCCCGCTACGCGGACGCAAACCGCGACCTTGCGGCTCAGTTCGACCGGGTCACCGCGGGGAAGCTTCCGCAGGGCTGGCAGGACGCCCTGCCCTCCTTCAAGGCCGGGGACAAGCCCATGGCAACGCGCGCGGCTTCCGGCAACGTGCTCAACAGCCTGGCCTCGTCCATACCCGAGCTTCTCGGCGGGTCGGCCGACCTGGAGCCTTCCAACAAGACATACCTGAAGGGATACGAACCCGTCCGGGCCGGCGCTTTCGGCGGCCGGAACCTGCATTTCGGCGTGCGTGAGCACGGCATGGCCGGCATGCTCAACGGCCTGGCGCTTCACGGCGGGTTCATCCCCTACGGCGGCACGTTTCTCGTGTTCAGCGACTACATGCGCCCTTCCATGCGCCTGGCCGCGCTCATGAAGGCTCACATTATTTACGTGTTTACGCACGACAGCATTGGCGTTGGCGAGGACGGCCCCACCCACCAGCCCGTTGAGCACCTGGCGTCGCTGCGCGCCATTCCGGGCCTTACCGTCATCAGGCCTGCCGACGCGCGCGAGACGGTGGAGGCCTGGCGCACGGCGCTGCAGCACGAGGGCGGGCCCGTGGCCCTGGCGCTCACGCGCCAGAAGCTGCCCATCCTGGAAGCGCCGGCCGGCGCGCCGGCAGCTGGCGTGAAGAAAGGCGCCTACATCCTGGCCGATGCCGATAATGCCAAACCCGACGTGGTTCTCATCGCCAGCGGGTCGGAGGTCGAGACGGCCCTGGCCGCGCGCAAGCTGCTGGCCCAAAGCGCCGTTGCCGCCCGCGTTGTTTCCATGCCCAGCTGGGAGCTTTTCGACGCCCAGCCGGCCGATTATTACAGGACCGTGCTTCCCCCCGGGCCGCCGCGCGTGGCCGTTGAGGCGGGAATCTCGCTTGGATGGCACAGGTACCTGGGCGACAGGGGAGCTGCGGTGACCGTGGATCGTTTCGGTGCCTCGGCTCCTTACGAGGTGCTCATCGAGAAATACGGCATCACGGCCGAGCGCGTCAAGGAAAAAGCGCTGGAGCTGCTCGGGCAAGACAACCGGGACTGAACATGGACTGCGATCACTCGGGAACTGTTTTCACCATTGACTGCAACTACCTGTTCCCGGAGTTTGCGGCCGCTTACCTGATCGTCGAGGGCGACAGGGCCGCTTTTGTGGACAACAACACGAACCGCGCGGCGCCGCTTCTCCTTGCAGCGCTCGAAGAGCAAGGACTGAAACCCGGGAATGTCCAATACCTCATCGTGACGCACGCGCACCTGGACCACGCCGGCGGAACCTCGGCCATGGCCGAGGCGTGTCCCGGCGCAACGCTGATCGCGCACCCGAGAGCGGCCCGCCACATCATCGAGCCGTCCAGGCTCATCAAGGGAGTGAAGGCCGTGTACGGCGAGCAAAAGTACCTGGAGCTCTACGGCGAGATCAAGCCGGTCGACGCGGGCCGCGTAAAGGCCGTGGAGCACGATGAAACGCTTGCCTGGGGCGGCCGGGAGCTTCGGTTCATCCATACCCTGGGCCATGCGTCGCATCACATGGTCATTGTCGATTCAGGATCGAACGCGGTTTTCACCGGTGACGCATTCGGCCTGGCCTACCCGCTTTTCCAGAAAGGCGGCAGGCCTTTCATTTTTCCGTCCACAAGCCCGCCCGAGTTCGACCCCGGGGAAGCCAAGACGAGCATCCGGAAGATCGCGGAGACCGGGGCCGCGACCGCCTTTCCCACTCATTTCGGGGCTTTCGCGCGCGTGGAGGAAGGGGCATCCATGATGCTCGGCAACATCGACAGGATGGATGAGATCCTGCAGCAGGCCGTGGAATCGGGCTTCGAGGGAGCGGACCTGGAAAGCTTCTCGTCCGACCGCATGACCCGTTTCTTCACGGCCGAGCTCGAGAAAAGGGGTCTTCATCTTTCCGGCGCCGCGGCGCAGCTTCTGGAAACCGACATCCGGCTCAATGCCATGGGGATATCGGCCGCGGCTCAGCGCATGAAGAAACGCAGCGCCGCGGCGGGTCAGTAGGGGCAGGTGCCGCAATTGTCGGGCATTGTGTAATGCCCCCCGCTCCAGACCGGGCGGCAGGGCATGCAGAGGATGCCGGTGCAAAGCGATTTTTCCTCGCCCGGCTCCATGGGGATGCCCCCGAACCCCCCCACGCCGGGGAAAGGAGGCTCGCTCGTCTGCGCCAGGTATTTGCCGGCAAAAGCACTGTCGCCTTTTATCTCCTGCAGATGCGCATAAGCCTGCTCCATGGACATGGGCTTGTCTTTCCTGCCCTTTGCCTGTTTATTCTCGAAAGGCCGGCGCTCCTGCACTTCGAACGCGGGCTGCTCGAGCCGCTCGTAGGGATTGGAATCGTCCGTCCCGTCTTCGGATTCCCCGGCCGCGCGGAGACCGGACTTGTTTTTTGCTTTCCCGCGATCGTGCCGTTTCAGCGCCCTGCGGTCATGGTCCGGGGTTTCGGAGCTTTCGGCGGGCCGCGCCTCCACGGTTGCCGGCGCATTGTCCTGCGCCAGCACTTCATAGACCCTGATGGACGACGGGCGGTCCTCGTCCCGTCCTCTCACGCCGAACAGGGAATCGATAAGGATCAGGACCATGATGACCAGGAAGGCAAAGCAATGAAGAAGAACGGACAGGATCAGGCCGGAGAGGAGCCTCTGCCTCTGCTTGTCGCGATCACCTGCTTTTTTCATTGCGTGGCTCATTCCTGTCCCGCATCAAGATAAAGCAAGATGTGTTCCATATATGTCATGCGGAATGCTGGAATGTTTTTGATATCAGGCGCGAGTCAGTGTGTCGCTGGTTCACAGGTGTGCACGATTATTCACTGATCCGGTTTGTTTTTCATGCATGCCCATGATAAATTAAAAGTAGATGGAAAGGAAATTCTCAGCCGGGGCAATGGGGGCATTGTGGCTCCTGTTTACTCCGCCCTGGCTGACCTGCTGCAGCCTCGACATCAAGGGAACGGCTGATTCAGCTGCGAGTGATGAGGAGATCGACAGGGATGCTGCGGCGGAGGATGGGATCGAGATCGAAGCCGTCGACACACCGGACGGCGCTGACCCGGATGTGCCGGATGACGGCCTCGATGTCCCTGGCGACGATCTTCCGGCCGACACCTTAACGGACCCGGATGCGGCCGACCCGGTGGAAGATGTTGCGGTCGAGGATTTCGTGGAAAGGGAGCCGCGCGATGACTGGCTCGCCGGCTGGGCGCGGCGCGTGCGCATGACGATCGACAGCACCGATATCGACGCTGACCTGGCCGATTTTCCCGTACTCGTGCATATCAGCGCTTCATCGGGCCGCGGCGGCGATGATCTCTCCTTTGTTTTTACCGAGCTGAGCTCGGACCTCCTGCGCAAGAGAATCGCCGTGACCAAAAGCGACGGGATCAGCCAGTGCTTCGTGGAAATCGAACGGTGGAACGGGTCGGGCCGCGAGGCATGGCTGTGGGTAAAAGCGCCATCCATAGACGACGAAACCGACACGGACCTCTACCTGTATTTTGACGCCGGCCACCCCGACAACATCGACTACGCGGGCGACCCGGGCTCCGCGGCCGCGGAAAATGTCTGGGACGGGAATTTCACGTTCGTCTGCCACATGCAGGACGACCTCGAGGTCATGGGCGCCAGGGACAGCACGTCAAACCACAATCACGGGACAAAGGGCGAGCCCGACTGCCCGCAGGAGGTTAGAGCCATGATGGGCAGGGGGCTGGAATGGGACAATTCCTGCGGGAACGAATTCGTCTCCGTGCCGGACTCGGCCAGCCTTGACATGGGCAGCAGGTTCAGCGCCGAGGTGTGGGTCAACTACACGAAGGGAGTGACCCCGAACGACTATGAGCGCATGCTCAACAAGAAGAACGAGTACCATAACCCGAACGGGTGGGAATTCTCCCTCGAATTGGGCCAGGACCAGCGGCTCACGGCAAGGGGGAGCAGCTCGGTCGGCGCGAGCGGCATCGTCAATTTCGTGGACTCCTGGGCCGCGGGCGGGTGGCACCAGGTCGTGGTTACCTACGACGGAGCCAGGGTCAACGGGTACAGGGACGGCGTTTTCAGGGACTGGCATTCCATTACGTCCGTTTCCAACAATAACAGGAACCTGTTCATCGGGCGCTACGGCGCTTCCCTGTCCAACAAGTGGTTCGGCCTGATGGACGAGGTCCGTCTCTCGAACATCATCAGGGCCGATGCGTGGATCAAGGCAAGCAATGAAAGCGGCCGCGACGACCTGATTGAGTTCGGAATTGAAGAGCTCTACTGATGAAAACGGAGGCCTATTCCATCGACATAGCCGCAAAGCCCGCGCCGGTCACTGAAATAACCCTGGACATCGACGCGTACGTTCCCAGGGTGTTCATGAACGTTGCCCTGGACACGAGGCGCCGCCAAATCGTGATCCACGGCGGCTACGACTGCGGAGTGTACAATTTCCTCACGGGCGTGGAAGCCGTCCGGTTCGACTGAAAAAACGGCTCAAAGCCGGCTTTTTTTACTCGCTCGCGGCTTTGACAAATTATCCTGCCTGTGGTAAATCTCATTCGGTATTTTTCTTGTATCCGCATCCGTCAACCCTTTGTTAGGAGGCTCGACATGCTGCCAGGGGAAAAGAGGTACCCCAACATCTTCAGTCCGATCAAGATCGGGAAGCTCTGGTCCAAGAACAGGATCAAGTACGCTGCCACGGAAACGAACTTCAATTACAACGACGGCTTCGTGTCCGAGCGCGAGATAGGCTACATCGAGGCCCAGGCCCGCGGCGGCGCCGGCATGGTGACCACGCAGGGAGCCTACACGGACCCCAGGGGCGAGGGACAGGGCTACGTGGGCATGATGGGCATCTGGGACGACAAGTTCATCCCGGGCCTCGAGAGGATGGCCGACGTGATCCACAAGAGCGGCGCCCTGGCGATCCTCCAGCTCATGCACTGCGGCCGCGTGGGCGGCATCAATCTGCCCTACACCGTGGGGCCGTCGGCGGTGCAGCAGAGGCTTCGCCGGTTCCGGCCTCCCAAGGAGATGACGAAAGAGGAAATCGAGACCTGCATCCAGGAGCACATCGACGGCGCGCGCAGGACCGTGGAGGCAGGCTACGATGTTGTCGAGGTGTCGGGGATCGTCGGCTACCTGCTGTCCAACTTCATCTCCTCCTACACGAACAAGAGGACGGACGAGTATGGCGGGGACATCAACGGCCGCAGCGCCTTCATGAGAAAGATCGTCGAGGGCATCCGCAAGGCGGTTGGCCCCGACATCGGCATCGGCATCCGCCTCTGCGGATGGGAAATGCTCGACGACAGGGACGGCAACTCGGAAGAGGAAAGCCTCGAGTCCATCAAGATAGCGGAGAAAGCCGGCATCGACTACATCAGCGTCACCGTGGGCTGGCAGGAGTCGGCCGGGTCCGTGATCTCCAGGGACATTCCCATGGGCCACTGGCTCTACGTGGCCGAGAGAACCAAGCAAGCGGTCACTATCCCCGTGAGCATGGCCTACCGCCTGTTCGTCCCGGACATCCCGGAAAAGGCCATGGCCGACGGCAAGCTGGATATCTGGGAGATGTGCCGCGCCATGATGGCCGACCCCGCGCTTCCCGAAAAGATCATGTGGGACAGGCAGGAGGACATCAACCCGTGCGTGGCCTGCCAGACATGCCTGGCCCGCCTGTTCCGCGACGCGGGACTGTGCTGCGCCGTGCGCCCGAGCATGGGCCACGAGAGGGAGCCTGAATGGGGCTATTACGGCTTTGAGAAGGCGACGAAGGGGAGGAAGATCATGGTTGCCGGGGCGGGCATCGCCGGCCTCCAGGCAGCGGCCGTGGCCGCTGAAAAGGGCCACGACGTGACCGTTTACGACAAGGAGAAGCACATCGGCGGTCAGTGGTACTACGCGTCCCGCAATCCGTGGGGCGAAGGCTCGGACAGGTACTGGGACGACCAGGAGTTCATCCGCTTCGTTGATTACCTCAAGCGCCAGTGCGAGAAGTTCGGGGCGAAGTTCATGCTGGGCACGCCGGTGACAAAGGAGCTTATCGCCGGGGAAAACCCTGATTCCGTTGTCATTGCCACGGGCGCCGTGCCGCGAAGGCCCGACGTGCCGGGAGCGGACAAGCCGCACGTGGTGAGCATGTTCGACGTTTTCACGGGCAAGGCCAGGCCCGGCAAGAACACCGTAATCCTCGGCGGGTCGGGCGCGGCCATCTCGCTGTGCCTCTTTATCCTCGGGTGCCTGGAAAAGGACGGCATCAAGGATTTCCAGGTCGCCATGATCGACCCGGCCAAGCGTTTCGGGGCCGATGTGAACGCCTCGTACATCTGGAGGTACAGGATGAGGCTGGCGAAGGCGGGTGTGCAGCAGCTCACCAAGGGCAAGGTCGAGGAAATTACCGACGACGGCGTCATCGCCAGCTGGGTTATCACGGACCGCAAGACCAAGGAGGTCAAGGAGTTCAAGAGCCGGAAGGTGCCGGCCGACACCGTCATCCTGGCCACGCTGGAGCCCAACACGGAGCTGGGCTACAAGTCCGCCAGGTGCGACGTGAGCATGATCGGCGACTGCATCAAGGTAAGACGCGGGCTCAACGCGATCCAGGATGGTTTCCGCCTGGGAATGCGGTTTTAACTTGAATTGCCGGATTGCCACGCCTTATTCTGAACGTCGGCTCGCAATGACACAACGCGTGTCATCGCGAGGCAGCGAACATTTCAAAGCCGTGGCGATCTGCGAACAAGGAGATAAAAATGCTGCTTAACAAAATTGCAACGGCCGAGCCTCTCATACCCGGCACCGAGATGAGCGGGTACCCTAATTCATACACCCTGTACGACAACTCGCTTTTCCCCTGGATCGACGCTTTCCGCTGCAACGGGTGCGGCGCCTGCGTCCGCGCGTGCCCCCCGGGCGTAGTCGGGCTCGTGATCAACAAGGCCGCTGTTGTCTATGACCTGTGCGAGCAATGCGGCGAGTGCTTCGAAGCCTGCCCCGTGGAAGGCGCCATCATCTTCAAGCTGCGCCCCGGCGCCGTGAAAAGCAGGAACACGGGATACACGTCCAGGGTCTGAGAAGCGCCGCTGATTACTCGATTTATTTCAGTTAGTGGATTGCAGGTACATGATTGAGTTATACTTAATTCAATTGCCATGGGTGGAAAATCTTTTCTGCATTCTTCAATCGAGGATGTTAATGTCAGCGTAGTCTGAATCAGGGCCATGGCCATCCATCTGAGAAGAATAGTCGTGCCCGGCGTGAACGCCGTGACCTTCCAGCCTGTTTTCGAACGCGTCCTCGCCGCATGCGGATACACGGTCGAGAGCGGCTTCAACCAGAGCGGCATGGACTACGCCCGCTATGACCCTGCCTCGCGCGCCCTCACGTGGTTTGGGACAAAGCTCCCGTCCTCGGCTTTGCCCGTGGTCCTCATCGACGAAATAGAGGACCCTGCCGTCAAGGTCTGCAGGTGGGACCCTGAGCTGGCGCGCAGCATTTCCGAGGAAACAGGCGGATTTACGGCTTCAGTCGAATCGAGGCGCGTCTACGGCTGGTACGGTTTTTCCCTGAGCTGGGCCGGCCGCACGCTCGAGTGGATGGGTTCGGACCCGAATGCCCCCGACTGCCCGCACGTGGAAGAAGACAAGGTCGTCGAGCTGTGGA
>JBDRLK010000139.1:0-28528 GCA_043813155.1 Pseudomonadota bacterium
CGTGTAAATCCCCTGGTCGTTCGGGTGCACGAAGGCTTTGACCTGGCCGCCGGTGCTGCTTGTTACCTTGACGGGCTCGAGCCCGGGATAAGCCGATTGATCGTCCATCGCCGTCTGCAGCCAGACCCTTCCGTCCCGCGGGAACGACGCCCGGGTCACGAGCTCGGCCTTGAGCGGTGGAAAGGAAAGGATGCACAGCCTGGGCGTGTAGAGGATGAGCAGATGCCTGGGCGCCACCGAGGTGCTCGGGTCCAGGTCCGGAAACTCGAACTCACCGTCCATTCTTTCCGCCGCAATCTCCTGCTTTCCGCCGGCCGGGCCGGTGTCAAGCTTCCTGAGCAGGACCTCTCTTACCCATGAAAAGTTATCGGAAAGCCGGGAGATGATTTTACCGTGCAGGGAATTTTTATAAATGGACACGTTCAGCTTCCCGACCTTTTGCACTGAAATCTGCTTCATGTAGCCTGACAGGTCCGGGGCGTCGTCGGGAAGCACGAAATGATTGCCCGACGTCACGAAAACAGCCCTCTGGAACTGCGGCGGGAACTGGCTTCTGAGCCTGACCGTGTACTGGATGGCGCGGTCCATCACCATGGGTTTCATCGGCGTCCCTTCCATGATCGGCCACGCGTTGAAATATATTTGATCCACCACCAGGTCGCCGGGCTCCAGGGACTTTTGAATCGTCATGGCGTCCTTTTCCATGCCGGCCTTGTTGAAAAAACTGTAGAGCCCCCAACCCAGGACAGAAGCGCCGAAAACGTTGACAACGGCGATGAGCGCCAGGGCCGCGGTGCGGACCCCCGCGGACGCGAGGCGACGCCTGAAGAAGGCCTCGAGGGCCGATGCCTGCCGCACGGCGGGCCCTCCCTGGTTGATCCGCACCGCCAGCGCAAACATGACGAGCATGAACCCCATGACGTGGAGGTGGCGCCAGACGATCAGGTTAAACAGGAGAAAGCCGATGTAAGCCATGGAGCAGAACGCCCACACCGTGCCGCCAACGAAGCGCGGCGCAAATTTCCTCCGCCACGCAAGCACCAGGAACACGAGAAACGCCGAAGCCAGAAGGCCTATCTGAATCCACAGCAGCATGTGCTCGATGTGGCCCGCGTAAAAAAGAGGAGCCAGGGACAGCTCCTGGTCCCACCAGTCCCTGTGGACCAGGCCGAAGCTTGTCAGCCAGTGAAGCGTGCCGAAGAAAAACGCCCGGCTGTTTGCCAGGATGGCGGGCGCTATGACAGCCGTGGCCATGACCCCGGACACGGCAGGGTAGACCAGCCCCTTCCAGCTTATGTTTCGCCTCGCGGCGGCGTCGGCATCGTCGCGGCCTCCCCTCGTCATGAACCATACCAGGGCAAAGGGCAGAAACAGCAGGGCGAAGTGCCGCACGCCCAGCATGAGGCCGAAGAACAGGCATGCCTCCACCTTCCTCCCCCGCGCCACGGCCCACATGAAGAGACAGGCCAGCAGCCAGAACGGAGCGCTTTCCGCAAAAACAGTGGCCCACAGGACCTCGGCCTGAAAAAACCATACCACGGCAAGAAACATGAACACCCCGGCGTGCTCTTTTTTGCCCTTCCACCGGTAGATGATAACGGCGCAGCAGGCCGCGTAAATAACCGACATCACCCTGGGGTCGAGCCCGGCAAGCACCGCGGGGACATAGGAAAGCCACAGCAGGGGAAGGTAGGTCAGGGGAAGGTCGTGCCCGCAGAAATGTATCCTGTAGGGATTGTACCCGTCGAGAAACCTGAGCGCGGCCTGGTGTATGAGGACAATCATGTCCCTGGGGCAACCCTCCCACTGGTATACGCTCAGCGCCCGGAGGAACGTTCCCGCGACCAGGAAAACGGCGAGTGCCGCAGCAGGGCGCATGGATGTCACGGACGGCAGAAGGACGACAAGAAAACAGGCGGGTATCCCGAACCGGAACAGGAGGTCCGTCTGGTTGTAAAACCCATGCGTCATGTAGGGAACCGGCGAGGAGAACATCAGAAGGTATCCCGCCACGGCCGGAAGGACCGCCGCGGCCATCGACCCCCGCCGCATCAGCAGGAAACATGACGTGAGCAGCGCCCCTGCCGCCACGATTCCTCCGACCAGCAGCTTCGAGTGTGCCGCCGTGAAGAGACTCAGGGCCCCGCACCCCAGGGTCCACGCCGCGGCAACCGCCGTTACGGGCCAGGTCCGGGCGCGGCTCGGCACGGCCCGGTCTCTGTCTTCTTCCCCGGCCCCGCCGTCCTGCTTCGTGAGGAAGACGAACATAAGGGCCCCTGCAATGAGCACGATGTAGGCAATCGTAAAATTCAGGGAGCGCTTTTCAAAATAGTCCTGCAGGGAAAGGACAGCCAGGGAAAGGACGATGCACGAGAGCGCGGCCGGGCCGGAGCGCCCAGCCCCTTCCATGGATGCTGTGCGATCGTTTTTCATGTAATCGTTCTCATGGGTAGGGGAGGCTTTATCCTCCCGTTCCCGGCATCTTTCCCGGGGAGCCTGAAGGCTCACCTACCCGGGACTTTTATTCGTCGTGGGTTTCGGCTTTTCCGCCGACGGCAAAAACACAAACCCCGCGAGCGCCGCCGCGCCGTATGCCGCCGCCGCAGCGATGAAGCACAGCTTGAACCCGGCCGCAATGCTCAGCATCATGGCGAGCACCGAGGCCTGCACTGAAAAAGCGCCGTTGATCGCCCAGAGCCAGGGTATGGAGCTCCCGCTGCGCTCTCCCACGAGCCGGACGGCCATGGGAAAGGCGCCGCCCATGAAAAACCCGGCCGGAGCAACCAGGAGCGCGGCCGCCCCGTAGCGCATTGGGGCCGAAAGGGCCAGCATGGCTCCTGCTGCCGGACCCAGGATAAAATAGTAGACGATCGCAAATCCGCCGGCCGCGGCTGCAACGCGGCCGACCCACCGGCACGCGTCCTCCAGGCGCCGGCTTCCCCAGAACCAGCTGCCCAGCCCGCTCGACAGGAGCAGAATGCCCAGGACCGCGGCGGTCGCCCGTACCGGATGGCCCAGAGGCAGAATGAACTTTTGAATAAGCGGTATCTCGAGAAACACGAAGCCCGCCCCTATGCCCGCGAAGTACAGGAGCCAGCGCGCCGGCGGCCCGGCCGCGGACACGGTTTTTCGACGCCTGCCGAAAACAACGGGAATCAGCATGATGAGAAGGGCAAAGATGGACGCAATGACAAAAATATTCCGTACGAGCATGGCGGCACCGATGTTCTGGGGGAGCCCCAGGCCCGGATCCATCTTGCTCTTGTCCCGCTGCTTCACGAGCCACCAGCTCGGCTTGAGAACGAAGAAAAAGAACGGCCTGTCGTCGATCGGCGGCGTGATGTCGATCGGCGATCTGCCATAGAGATCAACCGGCTCGACGCCCGAGGAGAGCGCGGAAAACAAGGACCCCTGTTTTCCCCTCTTGGAGGGGGCGAATACGACCCTGTAACCCCGGGCCGCCGCTTCCCCGAGCGCCCGGTTTTCCTCTTCCTGCGTCAGGGGTGTTTTCTTGACGATGAGGGTTCCGATGTTGCCGCCCGTGGCAAGAAACATGTGCGCGCCGGGATCGCTGGCGCCGCGGCGCCTGAGAACGTCTGCGGCGAGAGAAAAGGCCCTGATGCTTTCCGCGGGAAGAAAGCCCACGAAAAACCTGGACAGCGAGATCGCCCCGCCGTCGTCGAGATGCTCCATGTAGGTGTCGAAGGCCTCCCTCGTGTAGAGGTGGTTTTCGCTCATGATGAAGGCGCCCGCCGACGTGGCTGCCCAGGAATCCACCATGGAGAGCTGCACCAGGCCGAAGCGTTCGCTGGAGCGAAGAAGAAAGTGCCTGCCCTCGGCAATCCGGGTCCGCACGCCCGGCAGCGAGTAAGGCCTGCCCGACGTTGCGGCAAAGACCTCCTGTACGGTCTCGACCATGTCCGGGTTGATTTCAACGGCCGTGATGTTCTTCACCCCGAACCTCGCTGCCGCCAGGATGTCCTTTCCTCCCCCCGATCCGATAATAACGGCGCTGTCCGGCCGCAACGCGGGATAGGCCAGGCCGGTGACGTCCCAGTCCAGCCATTCCACGCTCCCGCTCTCGCCGGCCGGAATAATCGGCGTCCCTGCAGCCCCGTCCTGCTCGATCAGGAAATTGTCTTCCGGCAGCTTGCCGGGATACCTGCTTCCCAGGCCCCAGACAAGCAGGGGATAGCGGATCACCGTTATCCTGGCAATGGGGCTCCACTTCTCGTGATAGATTTTTCGTTCCACGTACGTTTTCGTGAACCTCACCCTGACGGCATTGGTGCCCAGGTTGTAAAAAAGAAAAAGGAGAAGAAAGGCAAGGCTCGCCCCCGCCCTCAGGCGAGAGCCGCTTATGCCGCGGCCCCGAAACGTAAAAACAAGGGCCGCCACGCTGCCCACGGCCGCGACGGCCAGCACGAGGCTTGGCGCCCTGGTCAGGTAAAGGCCGGCCACGGCAGCGAGCATGCCCGCCGCCGCGCCCGACAGATCGGCGAAATAAAGGCGCCCGATGCTTCTGCTGTAACTGAAAAAAGCAACGCTGTTGACCATCCCGCTCAGGAGGAAGGGCAGGGCGGCCAGCATGAAAATGAGAGCCACGACGGGCAGGGAGCGAAGGGACGGCTGGATTATCTGGCCGGGTATGAACGGGATGCTCAGGTAAACAACGATAAACAGCGCGCAGAGCATGGCCTTGATGCATTCCAGGTCCGCAAGAAGCCGGGGGACGTTGCGCCGTGAAATCCTGCGGGCAAGAAAATAAACGATCAGCCCGCCGGCCCCGACGCCGAACATGGCAACGGTAACCACCATGAAGGCCAGGTGGTACCAGAGCGTTACACTGAAGATCCTCGTGAGGACGAGCTCAAATGCGAGCGCCGCAAGGTTGGAGAGAAAAATACCGCCCAGAACCCCTCCGGGCACGTTGGTATGTGCGGGTCGCTGCATCCTCGACATTAAAACCTACCACCACTGCCCCCTGTTTGTAAACGGCTTTGCCCGCTTCCGGCTTCGGCAGATGAATGACGGTGGTGGCGGCGGCGGCTTCTTACTTCTTAGCTTCTGGATTCTGATTACTTCGGCTTGCTTGCCAGCGTACCCCTGGTGACTCTTGGATTCTCGCCGGTTTCCTTTGACTTTCCGCAGAACTTGATATTGCAGCTTTCTATCCCCATTTCCGCCAGCCGCTCTTCCAGGGCGGCGAGGTCGCTGTCCTGATCCACGACTTCACAGGTATCGAGGACATCATCGATATATTCGCAGTCCGTGAGGGCAAACCACTTTCCCTCGTTCTCCTTGTCCGCAATGATATCGTCCCACTTCTGCTTCATCTCTTTCCAAATATACCTCAAAGATCACATCTAAATCAAGTTAAAGCATTAAACGCTGATGGAGGCGGCGGGGGGGCAAGCTGAAGGCTGAATGTGGCGGGGGCGGCTGAGGTGGGGCCGACCGCTTCCGAAATGAAAGCCCTCGGCTTTCATTTCGGAATATCAACGTCAACGGCATCTGACTCCGCCTCATCGTCAACGCCGGCCTTGGGCGGGAAGGCGCCTTTCTTGGCCTTCTTCTCCAGGTCTTTTTTCTTTTTTCCGTAGTGCGGCGACTCGCCCGGGCCGGAATAGTCGATCCAGAAGGCGGAGGCCTCCCTCGCGTCGAGATGCACGAAGTAGGAATTGGGGTAATACCCCACGCCCGTGTTGGAAAAGTTGCGGCAGTACTTCTGAAGCTTCCAGTTCGAGACCCCCTCGACGGCAAAATCGATTGCCCTGCCCTGGTTGTGCTTGCTGTGCTTTGTGTACTGGCCCTTCTGGTATTTGCGGTACCCGGAATAGATGATAAGGGTCTTATAGTCGAAATACTTGGCCACCCTGGCCAGGAGCAGCATCAGGCGCGCGTGAATGTCATGGGTTTTTTTCGCCCTGTGATCGAACATCAGGTTCTTGAATATCGCGTAGTGACCCTTGTTCTGCTTGCCGCTTGGCTTGAAGAGGTTGATGGTCTTGGTTTCGCCCGTGTGAATCCGGTGAAACGTGATGGGCTGCACATAAAGCATGTTCTGGGCGGCCGACGGGCTGTATTTGACGGCAACGACCTTCTCTGCCTCCGGGATCAGGAGCTTGTCTCCCACCTTGATGCTGTTGGCGTTTTTCAGGCCGTTGGCGTTAAGGATGTTCGGAATCTTCACCTTGTAGGCGCTGGAAATATGCGAGAGTGTCTGCCCCGGCATGACCGTGTGCAGAACACCGGCCTTGACCACCTTGCCGCTCTTCGTCATGGAGGAGGATGGTTCCGCTTCCCCCGTGCCCTCGATGCCCGCCACGGCCACGACCTTGTCGGCGCCCGGAACGAGGATTTTCTGGCCCGGATTGACGATGTCCTTGTTTTTCAGGTTATTGACCTTGATCAGGGCGGAGGCGCTCATGCCGTAGGCCTGGGCAATGATGTGCAGCGTCTGGCCCTCGAGCACGGTGTGCTCAACGCCCTCGGCGGTCTTCTTCCCGCTCTTGACCAGGGGCGGGCCGCCGGGTTTTGCCTTGTTTTTTAAGGGCTCCCCCTTGTTTTGCCCGCTGTCTTTCTCCGGTTGGTCGAGCTGAACCCCGAACCCCTCCAGCATGTCGAGCTTGTCCGACGGAACAAGCGTCTTGATCGCCTTGACGCTGGTGGCCCCGGGAATGAAGACCTTCTGTCCCGCCTTGATCACGTTGGCGCTGATGTTCTTGTTCGCCCCGAGAATCGACTTCGTGCTGACACCGTAGGTCTCGGCAATGTCCGCAAGCCGCTGGTAAGGCTGGACAACCACCTGCACGCCCCCGCCGACCACCTTGCCGACCCTGAGCCAGACCATGACCTTGTCGGCGACGTCGTTCTTGCCTCCCTTTTTTTTCCCCTTGGGGGTGTCACTGGAGCCCTTTTTACCCGCGTTCTTCGACTTCTCCTCCTTCCCCTTCTCCTTGGCGGCCGCCGCCGGGCCCGCGGGGAACACCAGGGTCAGGGCCGCCAGGAGCCGCAGGGCGGCGGCAAAAGACCACGGCCGCCGTGACCGTGACAGGCGGGGGTGGGACTGGGGGAAAAGGGCTATCACAAGTCGCTCAACCTTTTTTGGACTAAGTTTTGGTTATCTGATATCCTAATAACATGAAAGCTTTATAGCCCTGTATTCTCATGCGGAAGAATAATAAAATCGATAACAAAGCCATGGCTGTTAACCTATTAGATAGAACAGATTCAGAGCAAAGGCAAGTTGTATTAAAGGGTTTCGAGAACCTCTTGTCTAAAGGAAAGAAGCAGACGACCCGGGTGAAGGAGCTGCGGCTCGAGAGGATGATGAGCAAGGCCGAGCTTGCAAGGCTTGCGGATCTTTCACCGCTGACGATCACAAGAATCGAGGAAGGCTTCAAGGCGCGGCTCGAGACGAAGCGAAAAATCCTGGAAGCCCTCGGCCTTTCCCTTGCGGACAGGCATAACGTATTTTTCGACGAGGAATAGGAGTTACTGATGTTTGGTGAAAAAAACCTGGTCGGTCTCGACATCGGAAGCAGCAGCATCAAGGCTGCCTTGCTGAAGAAAAAGAAAAACAAATTCGTCCTCCAGGGCTTCGGCATCAAGCCGCTCCCGCCCGAGAGCATTGTCGACCGCCATATCATGGACACGGCGGCCGTCATCAAGGCGATCAAGGACCTGTTCGCCGAGAGGAAAATCAAGGAAAAGGACGTTGCCATCTCGGTCTCGGGCCACAGCGTCATCATCAAGAAGATCGAGATGCCGCTGATGGGCGGCGAGGAGCTCGAGGAGCAGGTCAAGTGGGAAGCGGAGCAGTACATCCCCTACAACATCAACGACGTGGAAATGGATTTCCAGGTCCTGCGGCGCAGACCCACGGAAGGCCTCATGGATCTGCTGCTCGTGGCCGCGAAGAAGGATGAGATCGAAGACTACATGGCCGTCGCCCAGGAGGCGGGCCTGCGCGTCGCCATCATCGACATTGATTCTTTCGCCATGCAGAACGCCTTCGAGGTCAACTACCCCGACATTCATGAAAAGACCGTCGCCCTGGTCGACGTGGGCGCCTCGCTCACCAGGCTGAACATCGTCAGGGAAGGCATCACGCTCTTCATCCGGGACATCACGGGAGGCGGCCAGAATCTCACGGAGGAGATCCGCAAGGAGATGGGCATTTCCTACGAGGAGGCGGAAACCTACAAGGTTGGAGCAAGCACCCCCTCCAGCGCAGACGTCGTACCCGTCGAGGTCAACGAGATCCTGGAGCGCAGCGTGGACTCCGTGGCCGTTGAAATCCAGCGGTCCATCGACTTTTACATGGCCACGGCCGAAAGCCAGAACCTGGAGTACATTCTCATCGGCGGCGGCACGGGCCATTGCCACTTCCTGCGCGACGCGGTTGCCAAGAGAACGGATGTGCGCGTGGAGCTCATGGACGTGTTCAGAACGATCGACGCGGAGCCCTCGAAGTTCGACATGGCCAAGCTGAAATCGTTCAGCGGCCAGGCGACCATCAGCGTCGGTCTGGCCCTGCGCAGCAAGAAGGAAAAGAGAGTGGACTAGAAACCGATACACGGGAGTCATCATGATAAAAATTAACCTGTACCCGACGAAACCGATCAAAAAGAAGGAGCGCGCCGGCGTCGTCGACATCCTAGTTTTCGTCCTGGTCCTGGCTGTCTGCGGAGCCGTCATCTGGATCGTCAACGGCTCGATCAGCGAGAAAGTCGATACGCAGAGCAGGACCAACAACGTCAAGAAGATGAAGATCGACTCCATCCGGCAGGAGATCAAGGACCACGATATGATCAAGAGGCAGCTTCAGGAAATCGAAGCGCGCGAGAAAATCATTCAGGAGCTGATCGCCGCGAGAACGGGTCCCGTGCAGATGCTCGTCGAGCTCAGCAACATCCTGAGCCTCGGCAAGGGCCCCTCGATCAAGCCGGACGAATACAAGGAAATGCTCCAGCAGGCCCCGTCGTCGGGATTCAACCCTGAATGGGACCCCCGCAGGCTGTGGCTCAAGCAGTTCGAGGAGGAGGACCGCGTGGTCGCCGTTCACGGAGAGGCCATGAGCAACGAGGACGTCGGGGAGTTCCTTCGGAGGATGAAGATATCGAAATACTTCTTTAACGAAGAGCTCGTTAAGACAAAACAGGAAAAGGCCGAAGGCTCGAGCGCAATGATCGTCGCCTTCGAAATCAAGTGTAACATCAGATACAGGTAAAAAAGATGGCAAAAAGAAAAGGCGTGGCTAAGCTGGGCGCGGGCAAGAAAATCATGGTTCTTGCCCTCATCGTTATTCTCATCATTATTGCCTACTATATGCTGGTTTATCGCGAGAAGGCCGAGAGCCTGAAGCAGCTGCGGAGCCAGTATAAACAGCTGGTCGTCGAGGAGCAGGACTGGGAGAAGAGGCAGAAAACCTACATCCAGGACGTGGAGGACCTGAACAGGCGCAAGGAGCGCCAGAGGGAGCAGGCAAGAATCCTGCCTCCCGACGCTGAAATGTCCTCCTTCCTCATGGACCTCGACAACCTCGCCGGGCTTGCCGGCCTCGAGATCGATCAGCTGGAGCCGCGAGACGAGGAGGGGGCGGGTTTCTACGCCAGGATTCCCGTGGGCATGAAAGTGGAGGGCAAGTTCCACCAGATCCTGAAGTTCTTCTATTCGATTGCCAAGCTCGAGCGAATCATCAATATCCAGAACATCCAGTTCAAGTATTCGGCTGATAAGGGCGCCGAAGTCGACATCGTATCCGATGTGGAGGCAACAACGTTCCGTTCTCTCGAAAAGCCGACCGCACCGGGAGGAGGCGCATGATGCTCAGGAGCCGTAAGGAAATAAATTTGTCACACCGAGGGCGCCGATGCGCCTCGCCCGCAAGGCGCGAGGAGGGAGCATACTCGTCGGTATGTGACCGACGAGCAACGCCGCGGGCGAGGATGCAGCGGCGGCCGAATGTAAAAGTTATTTCCGAACGGCGACCAACCACCGCGTTTAGAAGGAGGATAGATATGAAGTCTTACTATAGTCTATGGACCGTTGCGGCCCTCGCGCTGTCTTTCGGCTGCGGCGGCGGCGGTTCTTCGGAGCCGGAGCCGGCCCGGGTTCCGGCCCCGGCCGCCGCGCCGACGAACGCGCCGACCTCCGGGCTTCCCGGGATGGCCGTCGACGAAGAAGAGGGGATCGAGCTGATCGTCCACACGCTCTCGGAGGAATCCTTTATCGAGTCTCCCTCGAGAAGGGACCCCTTCAGGTCCTTCCTCGTCCCGCTGACCACGAAGCAGAGCTTTTCGAACTCTCCCCAGATCCTCTCGATCCTGGACGAGTACCAGCTCGACGAGCTCACGCTCATCGCCATTATCTCGGGTTCCGGCGCCCGGGCCGGCTCTCCCATCGCCATGGTCGAGGATCCGGCCGGTGTCGGTCACGTCATCCGCAGGGGGAGCTACGTTGGAAGAGGCGAGACCGTCCGCCGGGTCAGCAGCGGTGAAGAAATCCAGATTTTCTGGAAGGTCGCCAGAATCAGGGAAGACGCCGTCGTCTTCGAACGGGAAGACCCCTTTTCGGCAACAGATGCAACCGTCACTAAAATACTTACCCTCGAAAGCAAGTAAGACGCCCGAACCCGGGCGCCGGCCACCCACCGAAAAAGGCGAACTTTTTTCCATACGTTTTTTGACTACCTTATCCTACTTGGTATACAATAGTAATATGAAACACAAAAGGAGACTACTATGAACAGTCGCTGTAAATACCTCAACGCATCCCTGGTCCTGCTCGCGCTCTTTCTTCTCGTCGGCACTAAAGCCTCGGGCAAGGATTCGGCCACGAGGGTGACGGCCGTCATCCTCGCCCAGGATGACGGCGCTACAACGGTGTCGATCGAAACCGACGGCAAGGCGCTTTTCAGCGTCACCAAGATCAAGGACCCGAACAAGGTCTTTATCGACATCAAGGGCAGCAGCCTGAGCGGCAGCATCGAGATGCCCCTGGAAACGACATCCGTCGTCAACAAGACGGTTGTGGAAGAGTTCGACGAGGGCATTCTCGGGAAAACGTCCAGGGTCACGCTTCACCTGTCGCAGCCGGCGAAGATGAAGAAGCAGTCGACCTCAAAGAAGCATATCACCATCGAGCTTCGGCCGCTTGCCGCAATCCAACCCTCCGAGCCGGAGGAGCCCGAGCCCGTCTTGAGCGTGAAGAAGGAGGCCACCCCGAAGGTGGCCGACGAGAAAGAGGCCGCCTCCGGGCCCAAGCCCGTTGCGAAGAGCAGCGCCGTGAAAAAGACGGCTCCCGGGAAAGCGGCAGCTGCAGCGGTAAAGGAATCAAAGTACAAGGTAAAGAGCAAGCTCGTCGGCAGCGAGGATCCCTCGATCTACTCCTTCCACCAGGAAGAAACGGCCAGCGCCTTTTCCAGTTTCCCGAAACAGGTGGCGCTTGCCAAGAAGAAGCCCGCGCCGGCGGTTCCGAGTAAAAAAATAGACCTTGATTTCAAGGACGCCGACATCCACAACATCCTGCGGCTCCTGTCCGAGGTCGGAAACATCAACATCGTGGCCGGCGACGACGTCAAGGGCACGGTCACGCTGAGGATGAGGGACGTTCCGTGGAACATGGCGCTCGACGTCATCCTCGAGGCGAAAAACCTCGGCAAGGTGAAGCTCTCCTCCAACGTTTTCAGGGTCGCCCCCAAAGAGGCGCTGGAGCAGGAACGGCAGATGAAGATCAAGGAGCTCACGCAGAAGAAGATCCTCAAGCCGCTCAAGACCATGATCATTCCGGTCAGCTACGCGATGGCCAAGGAGCTCAAGCCCCAGACGGAAAAGCTGATGAGCTCCCGCGGCAACATCGAAGTCGACGACCGCACGAACGTGCTCATCGTGAGGGACGTGGATGAGCACCTCCTGCTCATCGAGCAGCTCGTCAGGAACCTGGACACCCAGACCCCGCAGGTCCTGATCGAGGCGCGCATCGTCGAGTCGACCAGCAACTACAGCAGGGAGATCGGCATCCAGTGGGGCGGCCATTTCGCCGCCAGCTCGGCCCTCGGCAACCCGACGGGAATCGTTTTCCCCAACTCCGTCGTGCTGGCCGGCGGAGGCCAGGACGACCAGACGCCCGTCGGGGGCATGAACCCGTTCGGCGAAAGCCCGAACCCGAACTTTGCCGTCAACCTGCCCGCCATCACCGGAACCGGCGCCGGCGGCGCCCTCGGCATTTCCCTGGGCAGCGTGAACAACAACACGAACCTGAACATACGGCTCAGCGCCCTGGAGAACGACGGCGTGCTCAAGATCATCAGCGCGCCCAAGATCCTCACGCTGGACAACAAGGAGGCGACCATCGAGCAGGGCACCATGATCCCCTACAGCCAGGTCTCCGCGCAGGGCGTGCAGACCGCGTTCCAGGAGGCGAAGCTGAGCCTGGTGGTCACGCCGCACGTGACGTCCGAGGGCTCCGTTCTCATGAAGCTCGAGATCAACAGGGACGAGCCGGACTTCAACAACAGGGGCGCCAGGGGCGACCCCACGATTCTCAAGCGGCACGCGGACACGGAGCTGCTCATCGACGACGGCAAGACCGCCGTGATCGGCGGCATCTACACGCGCAACTACGGCAAGAGCTACAACCAGGTCCCGGGCCTGGCCAAGATCCCCGTGATCGGGTGGCTGTTCAAGAAGAGGACCGACACGGACAGAAGAAGCGAGCTTCTGATCTTCATCACGCCCAGGATCGTGAACAGGGCGGAAAGCATCGGGCAGTAGCAGGGATTATGAGGTTTTGTTTGCAAATCGATAAAGATAATATTAAACTAAACAACAGGAGTAAGTGATGCTGCTGAAAATAATCCTATCCTTGGTTTTCATCCTGGCCCTTTCGGGCTGCGCGGAGAACAGGTCGTCCTTTTTTATCCAGAACATGGTCGTGCCCTCGGACGAGTGCACGGTCTCCTCTGACAGGGAATCCCTCTTCAGCACCTGGGGCCTGTGGGACATCGGCGTGGCCGCCCGCTGGGTTGCGCGGCCGCTTCTTCTGAACGAGATGGAAGACAGCAGCAAGCTCAATCCCATGGCGTCCCAGACCAACTACATACAGGTGGACGGGGCCTGGGTCGCCCTGCTCGACGAGGAGGAGAACGTCCTTTTCGACGAGTACTTCGTGCATGCGCCCGTCACGGTGTACGCCAACGGCGGCTCGACGGCCCTTGTCTTCCCTGCCGTCGACTTCGATCTCTATGATTCCGTCTCCGGCCTCTGGGGAGGCACAATGTACTCGATAGATCAGCTGTGCTCCTCGCCGATCATGTCGAAAATACTGCTGCGGATACGGGTTACCGGAGTCACGTCGGGAGGCACGGACGTGGAAACCCCGTACTTCCTTTTCCCCGTCCAGGTGTGCTGCGGCTGCTCGATCTACTACCCGCCCGACGCCATGTGCACGGAAGAGGCCAAGGGCGGCGACGATGTCCCCTGCCAGCCAGGCCAGGACGGCTGGACCGACTGCAGGCAGTGCGTCGAGGCCATTCCCGAGCTGTGCGACCCCTTCGACGACGACTTCAGCAATCCCTGGCACTGAGCCGTCTCCACCGCCACCTCCTCCACGACCGCATGCTTTTGGCTTTTGGTTCCACCGCAATCGAAAATGCACCCGAATTTCAAGGACCGATTGAATTTTTATTTTTTACAGCTATAGTTAAGCTGGAGTTTGGCCGTTGTTAACGCAGGCGTGCCTGCGCTGCGTCGAGGAAAAAAATGGCCGGCCGGCCCTGGGCCGGTCGCAGCGGAAAAACGGCGAAACTCCGGCTGAAGCAGCGTCAAAATTAATTTTCGGTTGCAAGTTGTTTTCTCCAGCTTGCTTTGTTATAGATGCTTGCATCAGGGTCCGGGAAGGCGGGACGCCGACGGGGTTCGAGGAAAACCCCTGCATGGGACAATCGCCTTGAACCCTTGGCCCCTCGAACCCTTGAATTTCGCCCGGCGAAGAAGGGCGTCCCGATTAGGAGAACCAATGTCTACTCCTCAAGTAATGTTCGACACTGAATTCAGGGAAATTCAGAAGCTCTGCAACCAGCTCTACCATGACGCCAACGCAAGCGTCGTTTTCATTGTCGACAAGAACGGCCAGCCCATTGCCGCAAGCGGAGAAACGGAAAACCTGGATATCACGTCGCTGGCATCGCTCACGGCGGGCAACATCGCAGCCACCGGGGGAATTGCGGGCCTGCTGGAAGAAAGCGAGTTTTCAACGCAGTTTCACGAGGGGGAAAAATCGAACATTCATATCCAGATTGTCGCCCAGAGAGTCATCATGGTTGTCATCTTCGACCAGAGAAGCTCCCTGGGGCTTGTGCGCCTGCGCATGCGCAAGTCCGCCGAAGAGCTCACCGCGGTTCTCGATCGACTTCTCGAGAAGGCCCAGTCGCCCGGCGTCAGCTCCCCGCTCGATCAGATTACGGACGAGGATATCGAAAATCTGTTTAAGGAATAGGAACATTGGGTTAGAGTATGTCGTTCATTAATGTTCCAGGACGGGAAATCAACTGCAAGATCGTGTACTACGGTCCCGGCCTCTGCGGCAAGACCACGAATCTGCAGTACATATACGGCCACACGAACCCGAACGCCAAGGGAAAAATGATCTCTCTGGCCACGGAAACGGACCGGACGCTCTTCTTCGATTTCCTGCCCCTCAGCCTCGGTGAAATCCGGGGCTTCCGCACGCGGTTCCATCTCTACACGGTTCCCGGCCAGGTCTTCTACAATGCGTCGAGAAAGCTCATCCTGAAGGGCGTGGACGGCATCGTCTTTGTCGCGGACTCCCAGATCGACAGGATGGAGGCCAACCTGGAAAGCCTGGAAAACCTCCAGGAAAATCTCGGCGAGCAGGGTTACGATCTTCTCACCATTCCCATGGTCATGCAATACAACAAGAGGGACGTTCCCTACGTGGCAAGCATGGACGAGATGAGAGAGCTGCTCAATCCGCGCAGGCTCGTCGAATTCGAAGCCGTCGCCCCAAGGGGCCTGGGCGTGTTTGACACGCTCAAGGCGATCGCCAAGCTTGTGTTCCTGGAGTTGAAAAGAAAGCATTAGGGGCGCCTTCGTCGCCCGGCTCCTCCTCCACAACCACCTCCTCCATTGGCTGCTGGCTTTTGGCTCCACCACCACCTCCTCCGGTCAGTGGGTGGGGGGCGGTTTGATGTCCAGAACAAGCAGTTCCAGGGCCTCCCCTCCCCTGTACGTATCCGCCCTCAGGTGCCCCGCAAGGCTGACACCGTCGGTCACCTCCCGCAGCCGGCCGCCCATGTTCGGCCCGAACGCCCCTATTTCCCTGCTGCGGCCCGTGGCAAAGATCTTCAAGTGGTCGTCCCCCACGATGCGGCAGTCCCGTATGTTGACGTTCTCGAGACAGATCAGGGGAGCGGGGTTCTGACGCCCGAAAGGCGCGAGCCTTTCAATGTCCAGCAGGTGGGCCCATCGAACGTCGTCCACGCCAAGCTTCGCGTCGAGTTCGAGCTGCCGCCTGTGGGGAGGAAGGGCGCCGCAGACCCGCTCGAGCGCCTCTTCCAGCTCGCCGATGCGCCCTGCCTCGATTGAAAACCCCATGGCCGCACTGTGTCCGCCGAAGCGCTCGAAGATTTCGCGGTGCTCGCTGAGGGGCGAAAAAAGATTGGTCTCGCCGGGCGCCCTGATGGACCCTCGGCCCGTTTTTCCCTCGACACCGATAATGGCGACGGGAATCTGCAGCTTCCCGGCCAGCCGCGATGCCACGATGCCCAGCACGCCCTGATGCCACCCCTTTTTGTGAAGGACAAGGCTCCTTCGGTTCCCCAGGTCCATCTTGGACATCTGGAAGCGCGCCTCCTTCAGCACACGCCGGTCCTCCTCCCTTCGTTTTTCATTCAACAGGGAGATCCGGGCGTGCAGCGCCCTTGCCTCCCTGTCGTCCGCGGCAAGCAGGAACCTCAGCGCCAGCGTCGGGTCCCCCATCCTCCCGGCGGCGTTCAGAAGCGGCGCAATGGAAAACGTGACCACGTGCTCGTCCGCGACGCAGCGCACGGCTCCCGCGGCCGCCATCATCCTTGCCATGGCCGGACGCCGGGCCTCGTGAAGCCTCTTGAGGCCCGCCCTGATGAGGCTCCTGTTGGCCCCGCGCACGGGCGCCACGTCGGCAAGGGTCCCGACGGCCGCCAGGTCGAGATAGTCCCTCGGGTCCACGGGAGGCGGGGCGCCGCTGCGCTCCTTCACGCGCGTGCTCATCATGGCCACGAAATAGAAGCAGAGCCCGGCCGAGGTCAGCGCCTTGCAGGAAAAGCCGCAGCCGCCCTGCATGGGATTGATGAAGGCCGAGACCGGCGGCGGCGTGTCACCCACCCGGTGATGATCGATAACCACCGTTCGTATGTCCCTGGATTCCAGAAAAGCGGCGGCTTCCAGGTCGGAGGTTCCGCAATCAACCAGGAGCGCGCAGGACGCGCCGCCCCGGGCAATCTTTTCCGCCTGGTCCGCTCCCAGCCCGTATCCATAATCGAACCGGTTAGCCAGAAACGTTTCAACCTTGCCGCCAAGGGCAGTCAGGAAATGCGAGAGCATGGCCGTGGAGCATATTCCATCAACGTCGTAGTCGCCGAAAACAGCTATCTTTTTCCCCGCATCGAGGTGGCGCAGAACGATGTCAATTCCAGCCTCAAGGTCCTTCATCCCCTCGGGCTTCGGGAGGGACGAGAGCGGCGCCTCGAGCAGCTGCCTGCCGTCCCGCGTTTCCACGACATCCCTTTTTACGAGCAGCCGCGCAAGAAACGGGCTGATCTCGAGGGCCTCGCTCAGGGCTCCAACGAGGCTCTCGTCGACAGGCTTGTATGTCCACTCGGCTTCCATGGGCATCGAGGTGTTTGGAAAATATATATGATTGACCCCCCCTTGTCTACGGCACCAAAACGATGTATTTATGTAAGAGGCCTCCATCCGGTATGTCGCCGCGCGCGCTTGGCGCGCCTCGACATAAGCGCGCCCCCGGCGCGCAGCGGCCGGGCACGCCAAAGGGCGTGCGGCACCATTGCCGTTGATGCTTTTTCGCAGGCAAGTGAAATGACCAAAGCCCGTAAAATGAAAAACAGCCGGGTCGTGCTCTCGGCCCTGTGCCTGCTCGGCGGCTTTGTTCTTCAGAACTTTCCCAAGGACCTTTTCCAGCCTCCGCCGGATGCGGCCTCGGAGGGCGACGTTCCCCCTGCGCCGGCAAGAGCGTTCAGCCCGTCCCCTGAGCCTGCTGCCCGGAAAACCGGGGCCGAGGCGGAAACAGGCGGCGAAGATGAAAAAACCCTCGAAGGGCTCGCCAGGGGCGGCGGCGTTGGAAAGAGGGTCATACACATCGAGGTCAACGGGATCATTGATCTCGGCCTTGCTCCCTTTATCGAGCGCCAGCTCAAGGGCGCCCGCGACGCGGCGGCCGTGATTCTCGAGATCGACACGCCCGGCGGGCGCGTGGACGCCGCCCTCAACATACGCGATGCGCTGATCGACTCCAAGGTGAAGACCGTTGCCTTTATTCACCCGCGGGCCATCAGCGCCGGCGCGCTCATCTCCTATGCCTGCGACGTCATCGCCATCTCCACGGGCGGGTCCATCGGCGCGGCGACGCCGATCAGCCTCAGCGGCGGCCAGGCCCAGGCCGTGGAAGAAAAAATGCTTTCCTATTTCAGGGCCGAAATGGCCGCCACGGCAAGGGCCAAGGGCAGGAGGGGCGATATCGCCGAGGCCATGGTGGACAAGGACCTTGCCATCGACGGCATTATCGAGGCCGGCAAGCTCCTCACCCTGGACACGGACAACGCCCTGAAGCTCAAGGTCGCCGACTACAAGGCCGACTCGTTTGACGAGCTCCTCCAGGCCCTGAGCCTCGACGGCGCGCAGGTCGAGCTCGCGGAAATCGGGTGGGCGGAAATTGTGGCCCGCTGGCTGACGCACCCTGTCGTCTCCGGCCTGCTCATGAGCATCGGCGTGCTTGCCATCCTGATCGAGCTGTACTCGCCGGGCTTCGGCGCCCCCGGCATCGTCGGGCTCTCCTGCCTGGCTGTTTTCTTTTTAGGGCACCTGGTGGTAAAGCTCGCCGGGTGGGAGGAGGTGGCCCTTCTGGCCGTAGGCCTTGTCCTTCTCCTCATAGAAATTTTCGTGACGACCGGCTTCGGCGTGGTCGGTGTTCTGGGCATCGTCCTTATCGTGGCCAGCCTCACCATGGCGATGACGGCGCTGCCGCTGACCGTTTCTCTTGAAACGGGCTTCCTTCGCGCGGCGCTGATCAGGACCATTCTGTCCGTCGGGGTGGCCATTGTCGCCTTCATCGGCATCATCAAGCTGCTGCCCAAGCCCAGGGCAGGGCACCCCATCGTCGACGGGTCAAGGGTCACGGCGCGCACGTTCAGCGACAATCCCGACGCCGTGAAAACGACCGTGTCGGTCGGCGACAGCGGCGTTGCTCATTCTCACCTGCGGCCGTCGGGGCGGGCCGCGTTCGGCGCGACGATCGTCGACGTCATTACCGACGGGTCCTTTGTCGACGAGGGAGAGGCCCTGGAGATCCTGAGCATTGAAGGCGGAAAAATCGTCGTGCGAGAGAAGGGCTAGTTTTGGAATACCTGCTTGCCATCGTCTTCTTCGTCGCGGCATTCATCTGTCTTGCCGTCGAGGTGTTCATCATTCCCGGCTTCGGGTTCATCGGCGTTCTCGGCCTTGTGCTTCTGGCCGGCGCGATCGGCTACACGTGGATCAACCTCGGCGCGGGCTGGGGCATCGGCATGCTCCTCCTGTCCTTCCTGCTCTTCGGCGTCGGTGTGTGGGTTTTCGCGAAAACGCGATTCGGCAAAAGATTCGTTCTGAAAACATCCCAGAAGGGCGCGGTGTCGTCCCTCGGCCACGATCACGCGGACCTTGTCGGAAAGCAGGGCAAAGCGGTCAGCAATCTTCACCCGTCGGGAACGGCCATGTTCGACGGTAAAAAAGTTGACGTGGTGACCGGCGGTGTCTACATCGCCAAGGGCGCGGCCGTCGCGGTGGTGGAGACAAGCGGCCCCCGCGTCGTTGTAAAAGAGGTAAAACAATGAACGGCTATCCTTCTTCCTTCGGCTGATAGCTGATAGCCAAAAAAATTTAATTTTTTTTTTTACGGAGGTCAACCCATGGAAAAAATCGCTGAAGCTTTCGGCTTTGACGTCGGACTGATCATGGTTCTCTTCATTCTGATCGTCGGTGTCATCCTGTTCTTCTGGCTCATTCCGGTCAGGCTGTGGGTCGCGGCCTTTGCCTCGGGGGCGCACGTGGGCATTTTCCGCCTCGTCGGCATGCGGCTCCGTCGCGTCCCGCCGCACAGGATCGTCAATGCCCGGATCATGGCCGTCAAGGCCGGCCTGGAAGTCGAGATCGACAAGATGGAGGCCCACTTCCTCGCGGGCGGAAATATCGAGGCCGTGATCATGGCGCTCATCAGCGCGGACAAGGCCAACATTCCGCTCAGCTTCGACAGGGCGGTCGCCATCGACCTTGCCGGGCGGCAGGTCTTCGAAGCGGTCCAGATGTCGGTCAACCCGAAAGTCATCAACACGCCCAAGATCGCGGCCGTGGCCAAGGACGGGATCCAGCTCATGGCCATCTGCAGGATCACGGTAAGGGCGAACATCGACAGGCTCGTGGGCGGCGCGGGCGAGGAAACCATCATCGCAAGGGTCGGGGAAGGCATTGTCACGACGATCGGCTCTGCAAACGATTTCAAGGAGGTCCTCGAAAACCCGGACACCATCTCGAAGACGGTTCTGAAAAAATCGCTCGATTCGGGAACCGCCTTCGAGATCCTCAGTGTCGACATCGCCGACGTGGACGTGGGCACGAACATCGGGGCCAAGCTGAACATTGAAAAGGCCGAGGCGGACAAGCAGATCGCCCAGGCCCAGGCCGAGAGCCGCAGGGCCCTGGCCGTGGCCGCGGAGCAGGAAATGAAGGCTCGGGTCCAGGAGATGCAGGCAAGGCTCGTGGAGGCCGAGTCCCAGGTCCCCATCGCCATCGCCGAGGCTCTGCGCAAGGGCAACATGGGCGTCATGGACTTCTACAACCTGAAGAACATCATGGCTGATACGGACATGCGCTCGTCCATCTCGGGCATGAGCAGGGGCCCGGACAAGCCGAAGGGTCAGCCGTGATTTTCGACGAGCTGAAAAAGAGCAGCCGTCGGGGCGTGCTCAGGCTCGTCCTGGCGGACCTGCTTGCGCCTCGCCGCAGCGTCACGCCCCTTACGGCGGTCTTCAAGCTTCGCGGCGCCGGGCGCACGGCGCTGATACGCAACCCTGCGGCCCTGAAGGGCCGCACACAGCCCGAGACAGGGCGCTGAAAGACATGCTGGCCGATTCTTCCGATCTTTTCGTCAACCTGCTCATCCTCCTTCTGGTGGTGATCAGCTACCTTCTGCCGGCCCTCCTCAGGGCCCGGGCAAAGCGGCGGCGCGGACAGGTTCAGCAGCAGGCCGCGAAGCCCCGGCCGGCACGACCCGCGGCACCGGCGGGAAAAGAGGCGTCCGCCGAAAAAATGGAGCAGGCCATCAAAAGCATCGAGGCCCTGCTTTCCGGAAAGGCGCTCGAAAGCCGCGTGATGCCGCCCGATGACGACGGGGCGCCTGCCGGGCCGGAGTCGCGAAAAACAGAGGCTCTTTCCATCAGCAGGGACGCCGCCATCGCCCTGAAGCAGGCCCATGAAATCCACGAAAAGATACTTTCTTTCCGCAGCCTCATGCCCCTGAGGGACATTATCAGCAGGGAAATCATCGCGCCCCTCGAGGCGCTGCGAAAACGTGCTCTTTCGGCCTTGAACGATCCAATGTCACCCTCGTCGGACATCTTCTATGCCATCTCGGGAAGCAGCGCGCTGATGGAAGCGGCGTTCCTCCTTCGGACCATTGAGGAAATCATGCGCCCTTACGGCGACGCAGGCTTCAGGGCGTCCATCGCGCCCTCGGAAAAAATCGCGACGGCCTTCTACAATCAGATTGTCACGATCGTCCAGGCCTCCTACTCGAACATATCGCAGCTTATTCCCGTTGCCTTCCCCTCGCAGCTTTACGGCGCGCCGCTCCAGGACAGCAAGATCGCGCGGGCGGGCATTCTTCTCTACCCGGCCTACACGCACCCCGCCCCTTCCCCGCACATCTACGCTACCATTCCGTTTTTCATGTGCGCCAATCTCATCTATGCGCAGCTGACCCCGGAATCACTCGAGGAAGCGGAGCTGTGGAACGAACCGGCGCAGAACATCGCCACGCTGGGGGCCGACTTTCTTGGCTGCTCCATCCTCGGCCCGGCGTATCTGGCCGCCATGATCGGAATGGAGGGAAACCGGCTCACGGCCGACCGCATTGAAATGACCCGTCGCGCCCTGGCGGCCCACCAGCTGGAAAAAGGGTTTTCCGCCCTCGTCCCCGATGAGCTCTCAAAGGGCCTGCTGGTTTCGGACGCCAGGCTCGATGCCGTCCTCGGCATGCCCATGTTTGGAAACAGCACGCTCGCGGCCGTCGGGGGGCGATCGAACCTCCGGTTCGATTACGACGACATGCTTCGGGTCCGCGAGTCCATCGCGTCGCCGGGCGGCGAGCTGGCAAAGGAAAAGCCCCTGTATCTTCTTGCGGGCGCCGCCCTGGCGGCCTCCGGGTCACGCAAGGACGAAAGGCTCCTGGCGGCCAACCTGGACAGCCTTCTGCGCGGCCGTATGCCGAAGGAAGCCCAATGGGCCGCGGCGGGGGTCCGCGGGCCTGCGGGCCCTGACGCCGAGGACCTGACGAGCGCGGATGTTCTCGACGCGATCATCACGGGCGCGGTCCTGGGCCGCAGAAAATTCGGCGGACGCAATGTCTTGTAGCCGAATGCCCCTTTTGATGGCGCCCCAGGGGTGCGCCGCACCGGGCGGGCCAGAGGCCCGCAGCTGCACATCGCCCTAAAATTTGAGTTTTCTCGTCGAAAAATGTTATCCTGTACGTGTGAAGTATGGGCTTTGTGCATACTCTGCGCGGCTGCCTGCGCTCGCGCTGCTTCTTCCCGTTGTCTTCCTGTTTTCCGGCGTGACATCGGCCGGCGGCAAAGGCGAGATGGAAAGCATTACCGCCGACATCTCCATCGTTTCGGCGGAGGAAATCCGCACGCGCCTGACCTTTAAAATCAGCGCGGACGGCAGGCCTGTCAGGGACTTCAAGCTGTCCGGCGAGTCCTCGTTTTACAAGTGGCCGGACGAATCCATGCACTGCCTGACGGAAACAGGAAAAAAGGCAGGCCTGGTAAGAGTACCGCGCGCGGACGGCCTGACGGCCATGAAGATCTCTTTGAAACAGGGCGCAAAAGCAAAAAGCCTCTCGTGCGTCATGGAGGGGCACATTGACCCGCAGTTCGTGGAGCACGTGCTGGCCGGCACGGCGTCCGGCCACTACCGCCTTGCGCTCACCCTGCCGGCCGTTACCGGCCGGACGGGAACCCTGAATATTACCGTTCACTTTCCAGACACGATAACCAGGGAAGATGTCATGCTTGATGACATGACGGCCGAGGAGTTCTCGGCCCGGTTTTTTTCGTCCGCCGTCACGCTCACGGCTTCCCCGGTTCCCGCGTTCCAGGCCAAGACCATCGAGCTGATCCTCGGCCAAAACGCCCTTGGGAATCGCTCTGATTTTTTCGGGTCGCCCCAGCCGTCCGACGGTGAAATAACGCGTTTTGTCGGAATGAAAACCCGGGAAGGAACAGATCTTAGGTTTTCCATCATTGTTTTTCTCGTGTCCGTCTTCCTGTTTGTCCTCCTGCTCGCGCGCAGCGCTTTCCGCAGAAACCGCAGCGACCCCACGCTGCAGGTTTCACCTTATCTCGTCTTCGCCGGGATAAGCGGCCTGACCAGGGCCGTCTTTTCCTTGTGCCTCGTCATGCTCTTTGCGGTTTTTACGCTGAGCGCGTCGCCGGTCGAGGCCATGCTGTTTTTCACCTGCGCGGTCATCATGCATCTGCGCATCAAGGCCGCGGTGCCTGCGGCCGTGCCGGACACGACGCAGGAAGAATCGCCGGAAAAGGGTTCCGTCAACGAAACGGGCCTCGCGAACGGGCCGGGGAAACCGAAAGCAGGCTTTGGCGGCTGGAAACGGGCCGGGAGCCTTGCCCTGCTCCTTCTCCTGGTGTGCGCGGCCGTTCCGGCGGCGGTTCTTGTTTCGGGCGTTTCCGCCGAATCGGCCGTGTGCCTGGGCTTTGCTTTCCTCCTGAGCATTATTTTTCTCTTCTTCTCGCCGTACCCCGCCCGGCAACCCCTTCCGGCTCCCGGCTCCTGACTTCAGGCTCCCGGTTTCTATTTTTTTGTCCTGCTTGCGCTCGCCGGAGAGTTGCCTTATTCTGCGCTGTGATGATCCTGCTTACGAGCATGCTGCACAGGAACCTGCTGAAAGATATTATCTTCCGGTGGATGTCGGACACCCTGCTGGAAGAGGATTGCTACCAGGTCAAAAAAATCATCAACTTCAACATGTACATCATCAACCGCTATCTCGACGACATCTGCCATGACATGTTTACCTATCTGTCCGGCGCGCCGACCTGGAGCTTCGAGGTCAATTCAAAGGGCCAGATAAAGGATTTTATACTGGCCGTTGCCCCGGAAAAAAACGAGCGGTTCGCCTATATCAAGAAACGCTATAAAAAGTTTCCCGAGGACTTTTACCGATCGTCTCCTTTCCACGGCAAGCTGTACTGCGCCGGCAACAGGGAGCAACCGACCTACCTCGGCCACTCAAGGATCAAGCGGTTTCGCCGCGTCGCCGAAAAAGCCTCCCGGCGGATGATCAACATCATCTTCAATCAGATCAAAAAGAGGGCGGACGACCTGGCTTTTGAGAGGGCCTCGATGCTGGGCATTCCAAAGGACAGGCTGGTAACGTCCATCGAGGAGCAGATCGAGGAGTTCGCCCACGCGGAACGCCGGTTCATCAAGGAGCTCAAACAGGGGATGTTCTATCCGGACGAGGAAATCATCCGGTCCGCGCGCATCCATGACGTGGCCGGCATAAAGGTCATCCTGGAGGACGACAGGCTGCCCCTTCTCGAGCAGTTTCTGAACGTTCGGCCTGAATTCAAGATCGTTGAAAAAGAAGGCCACAGCGGGGTCTACAATGCGGTCAATTACATCATCGAGTACACGATCAACAAGGAAAGCCTGCTTCGCAGGCCGCCGGACAAAAGGGCCATCAAGGTTCTCAAGGCCAGGGGGCTGGAGGAGAACACGGTCCTTCAGGAATATGAGGATTTCATCCAGGCGTCGGAAGACGATGTAATGCTCGAGGTCATTACGAGCAACTACAAGGAAATGATTGAATCGGAGCTCGGCCGCTGCATGCACGAGGATAGAATTCTGGCCCAGAGGGAGCAGGTGGAGTACAAGTCCTCGATTGCCAGGAATGTTCGCTATATCACCGAATACCTGTTTCTTTTTGCCATTTCGGGAAAAGTCTCGCTCGATCGGCTTCCCATCAGGCTTTGGGAAAAAGCCATGCCCGATACCTATGACCACGCAATCAGGGAACTCTGGGATATTCCCACGATGCCGGTATTATAGGCTCGCGGATGCGAGCCTATAATGGCCCCTCCTCCTCAACCTTCCGCCTCCGGTTGGCAGTTGGCCCCACCGCGGCCACAGCCTCCACCGCCTCCTGAGAGGGCCCAGGCTGGCAAAATGTTTCACGTGAAACATAGACCAGGCTCCGGCCGTCGTGGTGGTGGCGGCAGCCAAGGGAGGATGTTGGTGTGGCGGCGGAACCAAGGTCAACAGGAGGCCGTGGCCGTGGAGGAGGGGCTATATCCGAATCGGCATGACAATGCCTATAAAATCGTCGTTTTCAACGGGTTTGAATATCGCGCCGTCCAGCTCCCCGCCGAATCTTACTTCGATCTGGTCGGTCGTCAGGGCGGAAAGGACATTGACGACATAGCTCGAGTTGAATCCTATGCTCAGCGGCTCGCCCCCATAACCGACCTCCATGGTCTCCTCGGTCTCGCCCATGTCCGCGTATTCGGCTCTCAGTGTCGCCGTATTCTCGGACAGATGAATATTGATCGTCCTGTAGCGCTCGGAGGATAAAATCGAGACCCTTCGGACAGCCTCGAGGAGCGTCTGGCGGTTGCACGTGCACGATTTGTCGTTGGATCGGGGGATAACAGAATCATAAGGAGGAAACTCGCTGTCCGTGAGCCTGACGCTCAGGCAGATATCCACATCCCTGCCCATCGGCGTTTTAACCGTTTTTTCAAAATGCATGGTCGCCTGCTCTATGGTGACCTGGGCCTTGTCCTCCCCGAGAGCAAGGAACTTCTTCAGCTCCATGATACCTGGAAGCGGGATAAGAATCTTGTTCTTCGCCAGCTTGCCGTCTTTGAACTCTTCCTTGTAAATGGTCATCCTGTGACCGTCGGTCGTCACCATCTTCACGTTGTCCTTGTCCGATTCGAAGAGCGCTCCATTGATGTACGGTCTCGTCTCATCATCCGATATGGAGAATCCCGTATGCTCGATCATTCTCTCGAGCTGTTTTGATGACATGTAAAACTGTTTTTTCGAGCTCAATTTTTTCATCTCCGGAAGGGAAGGAAATTCCTCCTCGGAGAGTACGGGTATTCTCACGTTGTACTTGCCGCTCGTTATCTTGATGCGGTCATCCTTGTATCTCTCTATTTCAACCTCATTTTCCGGCAGGACCCTGACCACGTCATAAATAGCCTTTGCCTGGACCGCGAACCCGCCATCGAACCCGTTATCTATTTTGATTTTCTGCTGGATCGTGTTCTTGATGTTGCTCGTGGCCAGCTTCAGTGTCGAATCATCCTTTGAGCATTGAAAGAGGACGCAGGAGAGTATTCTCATGGTGCTTCGTTTATCCGCCACATGCCACATGTTGCCTAGAAGGAAACTCAGGGACTCTTTATCGAGTGTTATTTTCATGGCAAACCTTCCTTAACACTTTTTGTTATATATATAAGATCAGTAGCAATAGCAAAGTGGAAAAAGTGGACAAGCGAAAAACAGCGATAAATAAAAGGGTTTCACGGCACCGGCCTGTTGAAAACCTGTTGTCGGCCCGCGGGCCCGGACAGTGGTTTATCGCGTCGGCTTTATCCGTTTTCATCCAACTGCCGAAATCTGTTGATTTCCGCAAGGGACCTGCCAGGGCCCTCGCGGGAGGAAAACAGACTATTCTTCTTCCTTTTTCTCCTTCTTTTTTTCCTCTTTATCCGTATCCTTACCGCTTTTTTCTTCTTCCCCGCTGAAACGGACGGCGCTCTTGAACGGGAGATAGATCAGCACGTACCCGACAACAACGAAGACACTGGCCATGAGGATGAGCGACACCGGGCCGAGCTGCTCGGCCGACAGCTTGACGAATCTGGTTATGGGAACCTTGGCCACGTAAAGGGCTGCAAGGATAATGGACGTAAGAGCCTCACCCGCAACGAGGCCGGAAGCAAGCAGGGTTCCGGTTCCCTCGAGGGCATGCTCCCTGGCCCGGTCGGACTTGATGTTTTTCATGACCTTGTCGAGGCTCCACTTGAAGAGACCGCCGATAAAAATGGCGAAAGTCGTGTTAAAGGGCAGGTACATGCCCACGGCGATAAGCATGGGAGACGGCGACTTGATGAGTATCAGCGCTACGGCGAAAACCATGCCTATAATGACAAGGGGCCAGGCCATCTCGCCGCCGACAATGCCCTTTGACATCATGGCCATGAGTCCGGCCTGGGGAGCGGCCAGGTTATCGCTTCCAATGCCGATGGCCTGGTGCAGCCAGATGAGAGGAATGGTCAGCGCAAACGCGGCAGCAACAACTCCGACCATGCCGCCGATCTGCATTTTCCAGGGTGTGCCTCCAAGCAGGTGCCCCACCTTCCAGTCCTGGATCATGTCACCCGCCACGCCTGCCACACAGCAGACGACGGCGGCCACGCCAAGGACCGCGGCCACACCCGCGTTCCCGGTCAGGCCCATGATGGGGCCGATCAGGAGGGCCGCGATGAGCAGGGTCGACAGGGTCAGCCCGGAAATGGGGTTGGAGGAGCTTCCGATCAGGCCCACGAGGTAGCCGGCAACAGCGGCAAAGAGAAAGCCGGCGACAGCCATGACAATAGCCGCGATAACCGCGTGCCCCAGGCTCTTGCAGAAGAAGTTGTACAGGAAGATCATGGGGATGACGATCCCGGCGATGGCAAGAAGAACGCCGCCGAAAGACAGGTCTTTCTCCGTCCTGGACTGGCCGGCGTCGCCCTCCTTGGCTGCTTTGACGTCCTTGAAGGACCGGGAAATGCCGCCGATCAGGTTCTTGCGCATATTGTACAGCGTGTAAAAGGCTCCGACAAGCATGGCGCCCACGGCAATGGGCTTTATCGTGGCGTTGTATGCGCTCTTGGCCATGAAGGTCCAGTTGATGGCGTCTTCGCCCGGATGAACCGAGTTCCACTGTGCGATGATATCACCAAGATCATGGCCGTAAAGAAACAGCATGAGGGGCATGAGCAGGATCCAGCCGAAGCAGCCGCCGGAAAAGGCGATGGCCGCCAGCCTCGGCCCGATGATGTATCCAACGCCAAGGATCGCGGGCGACGCGAGCGGCGATTCCACGAAAAAGCGCCCCTCGAAGGGCCGCGCGGCAATGATCTTACCTTTGGACGAAAGGAACTTCACGACCGAGCCCATGGGCGTGCTTGGAAGGAAGCCCTTGACGGAGTCGACAATAATGGGAATTCCATTGGGGTTCTTGAGCAGCTCAACAAAGGCCGCGAGACCAAGCGCGCCGAAAACATAGCCCGCGCCGGTCGAGCCTTTCTGTCCGGCCTTGACGATTTCCGTGCAAGCCACGCTCTCGGGAAAAGGCAGGTCGGGGTCCTCGACAAGGGTTCTTCTGAGCAGGATGACAAACAGGACGCCGAGAAGACCGCCGACCAGCATCACGGCCGTGCTCTGCCAGTAGCTGAACTCCGTCCACACGCCGGCCATGATAAAGGCAGGGATCGTGAAGATCGCGCCCGCGGCCAGGGCCTCGCCGACAGCCCCCGTTGTTCGAGCGATGTTCTCTTCGAGAATGGTGCCCTTGAAAAACCGCAGCACGGCCATGGCAATGACTGCCGCGGGGAAAGTGGCGGCAACGGTCATTCCGGCCTTGAGGCCCAGGTAGGCATTGGCCGCGCCAAGAACGATGGCGAGAATGACACCGAGAAAGAGAGCCTTGAATGTCAGCTCTTTCAGCTGCGAGTCGTCTTTAACATAGGGCTCGAACTTTTTTGCCATTTATCACCTCGAATTAGAAACGTATATTAAATAAAAGTTATTACCAGCAATACTCTATGCGGTCAAGATGTTTGAAAAACAACGGGCCGGGCCGGGTTCCGACCCGTTGTTTTGCTGTCAGCTGTCAGCAGACGGCCATCAGCATATCGATCCGGCGTCCTCGTCGGATCGATGTTTCACGTGAAACA
>JBDRLK010000140.1:0-10415 GCA_043813155.1 Pseudomonadota bacterium
CTCAGGGCTTTCTGTGAGAAGGGCCATATGGTCCGAAGCTGCATGTGGGCCGCCTTGAGACCGTTCTTGTTCGCCTCTTCCACCGCCCTCCTGGCGATCCTGGCCGTTATGCCGTAACTGATGACGAGGACCGAGTAGTCCTTGCCCTCGAGGTCATAGTCGGCCAGTTCGTTCTCGGCCGACAGAATCTTCTTTCTCAGCCGGGTCAGAAGCGTGTGCTGCGTGTCCGCGTTCATGACAGGGTACCCGCGCTCGTCGTGCGTCAGCCCGGTGATGTGGAAATTATACCCGTGACCGATCGGCGCCATGGGAGGCACCCTGTCCGCGGTCACCTCGTAGGGCAGGTACTCCCCGGGCTTGGCCGTGGTGTATTTTCTCTCCTGGATCCTGATCTTGTCCACCCTGGGAATCTCGACCCTCTCGAGCATGTGGCCCACGGCTTCGTCCATGAGCAGGATAACGGGTGTCCGGTATTTTTCAGAAAGATTGAACGCCCTGATCGTGAGGTCCAGCGTCTCCTGCGGCGAGCTTGGCACGAGCGCAATGATCTGGTAGTCGCCGTGCGAGCCCCACCTGGCCTGCATCATGTCCTGCTGGGCCGGAAGCGTGGGCAGCCCGGTCGACGGGCCGCCGCGCTGGACATTGACGAACACGCAGGGCGTCTCGGTCATTGCGGCGTAGCCGATGTGCTCCATCATCAGGCTCATGCCCGGGCCGGACGTCACGGTCATGGCCCGCGCGCCGCCCCAGGCAGCGCCTATGATCGCGATCGACGACGCGATCTCGTCCTCCATCTGGACGAACAGGCCGCCGACGGTCGGAAACCTCCTGGCAAGATGCTCGACGATCTCCGTGGACGGCGTGATGGGGTATCCGGCGGCGAACCTGCACCCGGCGCATATGGCGCCCTCGGCGCAGGCATTGTCGCCGTTCATGAAATAAACGCCCTTCAGGATTCCTACACTATGCGGCTTCAACATGGCCCGGCCTAGCTGCCATTTCCATTTTTATCGTTATTCCCGCTATTCCCGTTCCTGCTCTTTACCCTGAACCCGTAGATGGCGAAATCCGGGCAGAGCATGCCGCACAGATCGCAGCCCGTGCAGTTGTCCTTGTCGACTTCCGGGAAGTGATAGCCTTTTTCATTGAGATTCCTGCTCATGACCAGGGTTTGGCGCGGGCAGAAGTCAACGCAGAAGCCGCAGCCCTTGCAAAGACCCCTGCAGATGACGACGACACCCTTGATTTTTCGGGGTTTCTTATCGCCGGAACCGGCTTTTTCCCCTCCCCCCTTTTCACATTCTGACTTAGTGTCAGGCTTTGCTGGAGTGGACATCTCAAAACAATCTATAACTCTTTAATTCTATTTGTCAATAAAGTGCGGAAAGCCTTCGGAAAGCCTGCGGCTTTCGGCTTACAGCATACAGCTATCAGCTATCAGCAGACGGCCGTCAACGCATATGAACTTACAGGCGGCTTGCCTGAAAAAAGTCAGATGGAAAGTCGCTTTTTAAGGTATCTTGCGGTCAGGCTCATGCCCGGTTTCCGAACCAGCTCAGGCACCGTTCCCATGGCAACACAGCGGCCCCCCGCCTCCCCCCCGCCGGGCCCGAGGTCAATGATCCAGTCCGCCTCAGCAATGACGTCCAGGTTGTGCTCGATAACCACCACGGTCGCTCCCGCGTCAACGAGCCGGTGAAGCGCGGCAATGAGCTTCACCACATCCAGTGTGTGCAGGCCCGTGGTGGGCTCCTCGAGCAGGACCATTGCGCCCGCGGCAGTGCCGCGCCCTCCCATCTCGGCCGCCAGCTTGAGCCTCTGCGCCTCGCCTCCGCTCAGCGTCGGGCTCGACTGGCCCAGGAGCAGGTAGCCCAACCCGATCTCCTCCAGGATGTCCAGCGGCGCGACGATTTTCCCGTGAACGGAAAAAAAGGATCGTGCTTCCGAGACCGTCATGGCCAGGACATCGGCGATGCTGCGGCCCCGGTATCGAATCTTCAGGATCTCATCATTGTAACGCTTCCCGCCGCACTTGTCGCACTCCACGTGGACGAGCGGCAGGAACGTCATCCGCGCGGCTATCATGCCCTGTCCCTTGCACTCATCACACCTGCCGCCCTTCACATTGAAGGAGAAATGCGACGGGCCGGTCCCTCTCATTCTCGCCTCGGGAAGCCCGGCAAAGAGATCGCGAATCACGGTCATGATATTCGTGTACGTGGACACCGTTGATCGCGGCGTCCTGCCGATGGGCGCCTGGTCCACGTACTTCATGCTCTTTACCAGCTCGAACCCCTCGATGCGGTCAAACGCCCGGGCATGCCCTCGCGCCTGTCCCGAAGCGAGCCTGTAACCCTCGAAAATCACGTTTTCGAGAAGGCTGCTCTTTCCCGACCCGGAAACGCCGGTGATGCAGACGAGCAGCCCCAGCGGCAGCCTGATGTCCACGTTCCTCAAGTTGTGAGCCCTCGCGCCGAGGATTTCCAGTTTCTCGTCGCCCGGCGGCCTGTGAGCCCCGCGCATCGGATGCCTGACGGGATCCGAAAGAATCCGGCCGGTCGGGCATTGGGGCTGGAGCGCGATGTCCTCAGGCGCACCGCGGGCCACGATTTCACCGCCTTCCCTGCCTCCCCCCGGGCCGAGCTCGATGCAGTAATCCGCGCTCCTTATCGTCTCCTCGTCGTGCTCCACCACGACAATGGTGCTGCCCTTCTGCTTCAGCTCCTTCAGCACGCCGCGAATCATCCTGTTGTCCGCCGGATGCAGGCCGATCGTCGGCTCGTCGAGGATGTAGCACACGCCGCGAAGCTCGCTGCCCAGGCTGGCGGCAAGCTTTACCCTCTGGCTCTCACCCGCGCTCAGCGTGTCGGCGCGCCGGTCGAGCGACAGGTATCCCACGCCCACCCTCTCGAGAAATGACATCCGGGACAGGACCTCTCCGCGGACAGGAGAGGCGATCCGCTCTCCTCTCTCGTCGAACTTCATGTTGCCGATGACCTCGCGAGCCTTGTCAATGCCGAGGCCGCAGAGCTGCGCGATGTTCCATCCCTGCAGCAGGACGTTCAGGTACTCTTCTTTCAGCCTCCTGCCCGCGCAGGCAGGGCAGGCCGCTGTCTCGATCGACCCGTCATCCTCACCGACGTCTTCAAAAAAGAACTGCTCGGCGCGCCGGCCGGCCGTTCCCGGGGTCCCCAGGCCGCGGCACGCCGGGCACGCGCCCAGCGGCGAATTGAAGCTGAAATTTCGCGGGTCCAGCTCGTCGAACCCTTTCCCGCATTGCGGACACCGGTCCAGCGTGCTCAGCACCATGTCCTCTCCTTCTTCAGGAGAAGCGATGAGCACTCCCTTCCCCAGGGCCAGGGCATCCCTGATCATTGTCCCCGCTTCCCTGCCGCCCGTCTTGCCCGGGACGATCCGGCCGGCAAGAATCTCTATGAAATGATCCCTGTACCTGTCGAGCTCCGGAATTTTTCTCAGCGAGACCGTTTCCCCGTCCACCCGCGCTTCTTGATACCCCTTTTTCAACGCCCCCTTCATGGCTGCCTGGTGCCTGCCCTTTCTTCCCTTGACCAGTGGAGCGAGGAGCTTCACGCCCATGCCCTGGAAGCTCCCCCGCAGCTGGGCCACGATCGCGTCCGTGCTCCTGGGATTGACGGGCAGGTTGCAGGCCGGGCAGCGGCGCTCCCCGAGCCTTGCGAACATCAGCCTGAGAAAGGGATGGATCTCGGTCAGCGTTCCAACCGTGCTTCGAACACCTCCACGGCTCGAACGCTGCTCGATGGCGATCGTGGGCGGCAGCCTGCTGATGTAGTCCACGTCGGGATGGGGAATCTGCTTTAGGTACTGGCGGACGTAGGGCGACACGCTGTCCAGAAACCTTCTCTGCCCCTCGGCAAAGAGGACATCGAAGACGAGGCTGCTTTTCCCCGAGCCGCTGACACCCGTCACGAGCGTTATCTTCCCGAGCGGGATTTTCGCGTTCACGCCGCGAAGATTGTTCTGCCTGGCCCCCACGATCTCGATCGACCCCCCGTCGTCTTCAATGCCGGCGGAAGAGGGCCGCAGCACAGCCGGCTCCTCCCTTGCCGCCGGTATGCCGGCTCCCGCCCCGCCCGCAAGGGCCTCGGCAAGGTAGGGCGCGGTCCTCGACTCGCCCCACTGCGCCACGTCCTCCGGCGTGCCGGCCGCGACCACCCTTCCGCCCCTCTCGCCGCCCTCGGGACCCAGGTCGATAACCCAGTCGCAGCACTTGACCACTTCCATGTTGTGCTCGACCATGACCACGGAGTCCCCGTCGTCCACGAGCCCGTGAATGAGGTCCAGAAGGCGTCCCACGTCATCCGCGTGGAGCCCGGTGGTCGGCTCGTCCATGAGGATGAGCCGGTGCCCCTTTCTCGATTTCTCCGCCAGGATTCCCGCGAGCTTGAGCCTCTGGATCTCGCCGCTGCTGAGCGTTGTGAACGGCTGGCCCAGGGTCAGATACCCCAGGCCGACCTTTTTCAGTATGTCGACCGTCCTGCCTGCCCCAGGCGCGCGGCTTCCGAGGAACTCCGACGCTTCGTCGATGGTCATGGAAAGCACGTCGCTCAAGTTTTTCCCGTCCACGGTCACGTCCAGCACCGCCTTCTTGAACCTCTTTCCGTCGCAATACTGGCATTTGACGTACAGGTCGGAAAGAAACTGCATCTCGATCTTCTCGTATCCCGTGCCCGCGCACTCGGGGCATCGTCCGGCCTTGGAATTGAAGGAGAATTTCGACGGCTTGTAGCGTCTCGTGCGCGCAAGGGGCGCGGACGCGAAAAGCTTTCGAAGCGGCGCGGTCAGGCGCGTGTAGGTCGCGGGATTGGCGCGCGGCGTCGAGGACAGGGGCGTCTGGTCCACGAGCACGACATCGACGAGCTCCCGCCATCCCCGAACGCCCGAGCACCCGACGGGATGCGCCTCCCTGCCCTCGAGAAAATTTTTAAGGCTTGCGCCGAGCACGTCGCGCACAAGCGTGCTCTTGCCCGACCCGCTCACGCCCGTAACGCAGACGAAAAGACCGAGCGGGATATCCACGTCCATGCCGGCCAGGTTTCTCATGGAGGCGTCTTTTACCCGCAGCGTCCTCGTGCGCTCCCGCGCGCGCCTGGGCCTCGTCATGTCCGCCGATTTTTCACCCCGGAGATATTTCAATGTCAGGGACCTGCCCGCGGCATCGGCCCTCCAGGGGGGGCCGAAAAAAACCACTTCCCCTCCCTTTGCTCCCGGACCGGGACCCAGGTCGATGAGAAGGTCCGAGGCCCTGAGCACGCGCATGTCGTGCTCCACGATGACCACCGTGTTTCCCCTGCCGCGGAGCTCCTTCAGCACGTCCAGCAGCCTGTCGATGTCCCTCGGGTGCAGCCCGACCGTGGGCTCGTCCAGAACGTAAAGCGTGCCCGTCAGGTTTGCGCCCAGCGCCGAGGCCAGCCTGAGCCTTCCCACCTCCCCACCGGACAGGGTCCTGGACTCGCGTTCGAGCGTAAGGTAGCCGAGACCCGTTTTCTCCATGTAGTCGAGGCGCCGGATGATCTCGCCTGCCAGCATGGTCGTTGCAGGGTCCTGCTTCGCGGAAGGCAGGATCGAGCGGATGAAGCCGAGGGCCCTTTGCACCGACATGCCGAAAAAGTCCGAAATGGTTTTCCCATCCACGCGGTAAACGAGCACATCGGGGCGAAAGCGCTTCCCTGCGCAGACCGGGCAGGGATCGTAGGACCTGTAGCGGGCCAAAAGGACCCTGAAGTGCATCTTGTAGGACCGCTTCTCCAGGTACTTGAAATACCCGCCTATCCCATGCCACGACCCTTTTCCCTCCCATATCAGCCTTCGGTGCTCTTCGTCGAGCCGCTCCCAGGGCACGTCGAGCGGGATGCCCTCCCTCCCGCAGAAACGTTGCAGCTTGTCGTAGTACCTGGCCGAATACCCGCTCTTCCACGGCCTGATCGCCCCGTCGGCCAGCGGCTTTCGGGCGTCGGGAATGACCTTGCCCCGGTCGATCTGTATGATGTTCCCGAAGCCGCGGCATTTGTTACAGGCCCCGAGCGGGCTGTTGTAGGAAAAAAAGCTCTGGTCCGGCGGCGGGTACTGGATGTCGCAGTAGGGGCAGTGCAGCGAGTCTGAAAATCTCAGCCGGCTTTCCCTCGTCACGCGGCCGCCCCCGGCCTCGACGGGCGTGACATTGACCCTGCCCTGGCCGAACCCGAGCGCCTCCCTGATCGAGTCGGCGATCCTGCCATGGCTCGCCTCCTTCACCGTCACGCTGTCCATCACCACTTCGATCTTCGAGCTGCGCTTCGTGACGAGCTTCTTCGACACGGGGCGGACCTCGCCATCGTGGACAAGGCGCGTGAAGCCCTGCGCTTTCAAAAACCCGACGATCTCGTCGGGCTTGTAGCCCCCGGCCAGCACAACGGGAAAGGAGATGATGACGGCCCGGCCATGAAGCGATTCCTTCACCGCCGCGGTGACGTCATCCAGGCTCTCGCGCCGGACCTCCCTCGAGCAGCCGCTGCAGACAACGCCGGACGCGCGTGCGAACAGGACCTTGACGAAGTCGGCGATCTCGCTCATCGTGGCCACGGTGGAGCGCGATGTCCTGATCGGGTTGCCCTGGTATATGGAAATCGCCGGGGGAATATCCCTCACGCTGTCCACGTCCGGCTTTCCGATTCTTTCCATGAACTGGCGCGCGTAGGGAGAGAATGATTCGATGTATCTTCTCTGCCCTTCCGCGCAGAGAGTCTCCACGGCGAAGGAGGACTTGCCCGATCCGCTGACGCCGGAGACCGCGATGAGCCTGCCCACCGGAATCTCGAGGTTGATGTTCTTCAGGTTGTTCTGGCGGACGCCCTCGAGCGATATGGAAAATGCCTCGCCTTTTGACTCTTCACTCATATTCCTGCTTCTCGAGGGTAGGGGAGGCTTCTGCCTCCCGTCTCCACACACACGGGTAGGGGAGGCTTCAGCCTCCCGTCGAACAGGGAACGGGCGGCAAAAGCCGCCCCTGCCCCGGATTTTGATTTATGCTTTTGCACTCCTCAAGTCTTTCGATAAAAAGCCGATGGCGCCGACAGCGGCCGAAAGGCCGCTGAAAACCAGGATCACCCACCTGACGTCAAAGAGGTCGCAGGCATAGCCGACCATGGCGGCCGACAGCGAGGTCGTGCCGGTTATGGCAACCTACATCATGGAAAAAACCCGTCCCAGCATCCGGCGCTCCACGATGCGCTGGACCATCGTGGCCCGGGGCACGAGAATGAGAGGCACGAAAATGGAATGAATGAACATCAGCAGCAGGGCCATGCCGTTGGTTTGCGCGAAGCATAGAGGAATGAACGTGAGGCCGTCGAAAATGATCCCGGCAAGCATGAGCGACCCCTTGCTCACGCGCTTGGACAGAAACACGGCCAGGGGGGCTCCGATGACCATGCCGCCGGCATACACGGCCTGGAGCCACGCATAAGTCTCGGGCTTGCCGTCGAGGATCTCTTTGACGAAAACCGGCGTTGCCACGATGGGCACACCCATGAGAAAGATGTTGTAAACCGCCGTTATGATCAGGAGGTGCTTGATTCTTTTATCGTTCCAGGCGTATCTCAGCCCTTCCGCGACCGAGGCCGTGGCGGACGAGAAAAAGCCTTCTTCCTTACCCTTCCCGCCGTCAAGGGCGTGCCGTCCCGCGGCCCTTGAAATCGCCAGGATGCAGAACATGGAAAGGATGAACGTGGCCGAGTCGAACTCGAAGAGGTGAATGATGCCGATCAGGGGAATGAGCAGGCCGGCGATGGCGGGCCCCACGAACATGGCGAGCTGCCAGGATGTCTGCACAAGGCTGTTGGAAAGCTCGAGCTTGCCTTTCGGCGCAATGTCCGGGATGATCGAGTCGCGGGCCGGGTTGAAGAGCGTCCCGACGGACGCCACCATGAACGTAACGACAACGAGCCACAGCGGCGACAGCTTTTCGATAAAAAACAAGAGGGGGATAGCGAGAACCAGGCCGGCGCGCACCACGTCGGACAGCATCATGATCCGCCTGCGATCGAAACGGTCCGACATGACGCCCGCGAAAAGCCCGAAGACCAGGGACGGAAGATAGGCGGTCATGCCCGCCAGCCCCGTCATGGTCGATGATCCCGTCATGTCCAGCATCAGCCAGATGAGGGCTATCTGGTAGACGCTGTCCCCGGCCTGCGTGATGACCTGGCCGACCCACAGGAGCAAGACGTCCCTTCCCACCCAGTATTTCTTGAGCATGGACACTGTTTGCGCGGTTTTCGATAACTTGGCACGATACGGGTTCTATTGCAAGCCTTTTCCCGTTGCCACGCCATGCCGGCCATGGTATAAATCCCAGGCACATTCAAAGCGCGGGAAACCATGGCGAAAGTCGAGCTCAAGGGCATAAAGAAGCGCTACGGCGGCAAAGAGGTGGTCAAGGGGATCGACCTGACCATCAAGGACGGGGAGTTCGTTGTCCTCGTGGGCCCGAGCGGGTGCGGCAAGAGCACGGTCCTGCGCATGATCGCGGGGCTCGAGGAGATCAGCGATGGGGAGCTGCTCATCGACGGCAAGGTGTCCAACAGCCTCACGCCGCGCCAGCGCGACGTGGCCATGGTTTTTCAAAGCTATGCCCTATACCCTCACATGAGCGTGCGCGAAAACATGGCCTTCGGCCTCAAGGTCCGGGGCGTGGACAAGGCGCAGATCGAGAAGCTCGTGACCCAGACCGCAAAGATGCTGGAGATCGATTCGCTTCTTGACAACTACCCGAAACAGCTCAGCGGCGGCCAGCGTCAGCGGGTGGCCATGGGGCGGGCCATCGTGCGCAAGCCGAAAGTCTTTCTCTTCGACGAGCCTCTCAGCAACCTGGACGCGGCGCTGCGAGGCCAGATGCGCGTTGAGCTCAAGAGGCTCCACCAGAAGCTGCAGGCCACGGTGGTTTACGTGACCCACGACCACGTGGAGGCCATGACGCTCGCAGACAGGATAGCCATCATCGACAAGGGGTTCATCCAGCAGACAGGGACCCCGGCAAGGGTGTTCGATTCCCCGATCAACAGGTTCGTGGCCGGCTTCATCGGCTCCCCGCCCATGAACTTCTTGCACGGTATCTATTCGTCCACAAGGCCCCGCACGATCGAAGGCGAGAAGTTCGTCATCCCCCTGGGAGAGGAAATCGAAAAAAAGCTCGAGCGCTGGAAGGGCGAGAAGATCGAGGTCGGCATACGGCCGCAGCACCTGTCTCTCCAGCCGCCGGACGACGAAGATCCGCCCGACGACCTGTGCGTGCTGCGGGGCGTGCTCGAGGTCAAGGAGCCCATGGGCTGGGAAACCTACCTGCACGTAAGGCTCAAGGACGCGATCGTTGTCGCCCACGTGGAAAGCAGGGAGGCGCAGCAGCTGAAAACAGGCCGCCACATCGTTCTCACTGCGCCGCCGGACAAGATCCACCTGTTCAACCCCCAGGGCAAAGCCATTGCCCGGCACCCGGAAAAGCAACAGGCGCCTGCCAAATGACTCGAAGCCATCTCATAAATACCTTGTGTACCCCAAACGGGGGCAGTGGCGACTTCAGTCGCGCGTGGTGCAGCACGTCATCGGCGCGCCAGGAAAAGAAACGGGAGGCTAAAGCCTCCCCTACCCGCCAAGGACTCTAATGGCTCGAAGGAATAGAATACGCGGCCCGGCCGGCCCCCTTGTTTTCGCCGCCGTGTTGTGCTCCGCGGCCGCGGCATCGCCGTTGCCTGCCATGGCCGGAGATTCCACCGGCGAGATCGTCCTGTGGCACGCCTACCGCGGCGAAGAGCAGAAGGCCCTTGAGAAAACGGCAGCCATGGCCGAAAAGTCCCTGGGCAACGTGAAAATCCGCACCCTGTCCGTCCCCTTTGAGGTTTACACGAACAAGATCACCAACGCCATTCCGCGCGGCCACGGGCCCGACCTGTTCATCTTCGCCCACGAGCTGATCGGTGACTGGGCAAAGAGCGGGCTCATCGACCCGGTCGGGACATGCGACGACGCATCGCTGAAAGAGAACTATCTTCCCGAAACCCTGGCGCCCATGTGCCGTGAAGGCAGGCTCTACGCCTACCCCGTTGCGTTCAAGTCGCTTGCCCTCTTTTACAATACCGACATGGTCCAGGCGCCGCCCGAGACAACGGATGAGCTGCTCGCCCTGGCCCGAAAGCACGTCAGCCTCGCCGGGTCGGCCTGCGGCCTGGTCTTTCTGACCGGCGAGTTCTACCCGATCTTCCCCTTCTTCACCGGGTTCGGGGGGGGGATAAAATCAGCCGACGGACGCTACAACCTGGCCACGGACGAGAACGCGCGCGCCCTGGCATTCATCAAAGATCTTGTCGTAAAAGACAAAATCGTGCCCGAGGAGGTCACGGGAG